>NZ_JTLF01000159.1:0-544 GCF_000798855.1 Enterobacter sp. ZOR0014
CCAGCAGTTATACTATCTCCGTCTAATGCTATTGATATATTATTTACACCGTCATAAATTTTCTCATACCAATGCTCTAAATATTCATGTCCCCAAATAGGTGTAACTGGATATTTGTAATAATCAAACGCAGTAGTAGTTGTTGTAACAGTGTCATTACTTACTGACGGGGTATAATTTACCATTTTTTGAAAACTATCTAAATTACTCGGTACGTTGTTAGTGGATGAAGTGTAATTTAAAACTTGCATGTCTGCTAATATCATGTCAATATCAGATTGTGTAAGAGGTTTTAATCTAACATACCCTTGAATAGCATATATTCCATTTGCGTTTATATTTTTTTCGTTTGTAACAGTAACACTCTCACATTTCAAAGTATTGCTATTAAATTTAACTAATTCTAATCTTAAATATTTTGAGTTAGTATATTTTAAAATAGAACCCTTATTTAATGTCATTTTTTGAGTTGAAAAGTATGTCTTGTTAATATCTTTTGAAGCACTACCAACACTATATTTTCCATATGTTACAGTCAAGTCAA
>NZ_JTLF01000164.1:0-8145 GCF_000798855.1 Enterobacter sp. ZOR0014
TCGGCATTGCTGCCGTTCCCGCCATGTCGATGCCGACGTCAGAGCACACGCTGCTGACCCCTTTGCCGCTGGTGGCGCCGGAGGTGAAGCGTACCGTGGGGCTTATCCGGCGCCGGGGGCGCATCCAGTCCTATATTGCGGCTGAGCTTGAAAAACAGATCACCGAGCAGTATCGCCGGACGTAACGGGGAGCATCCCCGTTAGGCGGATGACTTCCCTTGAGGGCGGTGAGGCGAGATAGTTCAGCAGCGCTTTTCCCTCCGCGGGATGTTCCGCGTCACGGGTGACCGCGCCAGCGAAGCGCGTGATGTATTGCAAATTATCCGGGATTTTACCGATAAAGGTGACGCCCTGAATCGGCAGCAGCTCGCTGACCTGCTGAAACCCGACGGCGTATTTTCCTTTCGCCACTTCTGATGCGACCGGAATGCGCTCGACTTTTGTCGCTTTGCCCGTCACCTCCTTTTCAATCCCCAGCTTTGTGAACAATTCTTCACTGACATACCTGCCGCTGGCACTGTCTGAGTAGGCGATGGAGCGAGCCTGCAGCAGGGTATTACGCAGCGTCGTCTCGCTGCTGATATCAGGGATATCCGCACCTTTTTTCACGACCATGCCGATGGGAGAGTCCGCGAGTTCAGTCCGCGTACCCGGCCGGGTCAGACGGGCCTGTTCAAGCTTCGCCAGTGCATTGCCCACCATAATCACCACGTCGGCTTTCTCTCCGCGCGCGAGCCGGTTTGGGATTGCCTGCGGCGTAGTGCCCATTGAGGGACCGGGGATGATCACAATGTTATCCCCGGTCCGGCGTTCATACTCCGGAGCCAGCTTTTCCAGGGCGGCCTTGAATCCGCCCGAAATCATGACCTTCACGTCCTCTGCGCAGGCATTGACGCTCAGGAACATTGCCATTAGCGCGATGGCGGTAGAGCGAGACGTACGTTTCATGCGGCCCCCTGTGACTTAACGGTGTTTTGCAGTGATGCCGCGCGGCGACGGTAGAGGTAGAGCGTTGCCAGCAACGCGCAGACCGCCGCAAAGCTCATCCAGTATCCCGGCGAGGCTTTGTCACCCGTGTATTCAATCAGCGCGGTGGACATCACCGGGGTGAAACCGCCAAAGACGGCGGTAGCCAGGCTATAAGCCAGCGAGAACCCCGCCACGCGGACTTCAGCAGGCATGATTTCCGTCAGCGCCGGGATCATCGCGCCGTTATACAGGCCGTAGAGGAAAGAGAGCCACAGCAGGACGCTCAGCATCATGGAGAAGCTGGGGGCCGCCGCCAGCATCGTCAGTGCCGGGTAGCTGGTGGCGAGCGCCAGCAGCGTCATGACAACCAGCACCGGTTTACGACCGAAGCGGTCCGAGAGGGCTCCACCTATCGGCAGCCAGATGAAGTTAGAGACGGCCACCAGCAGCGTGACCAGCAGGCTGTCCGACGCGCTCAGCATCAGCACTTTTTTGCCGAAGGTTGGCGCGTAAACGGTGATCAGGTAGAACGCGGTGGTGGTCATCGCTACCATCAACATACCTGCGACCACCACCTGCCAGTTTGTCAGCAGCGTTTTGAAAACCTGGCGCATCGCCAGATGATGGCGCCGTGCGTTGAACGCTTCGGTCTCCTCCAGCTTACGACGCAGGAAAAAGATGAACGGCACGATTAAACAGCCAAACAGGAACGGGATGCGCCAGCCCCACTCGCGAATGGCGCTCTCCTCCATCAGGGCATTCAGGGCAAAGCCCATCGCCGCGGCGACCATAATGGCAACCTGCTGGCTGCCGGACTGCCAGCTGGTGTAAAAACCTTTGCGGCCCGGCGTGGCGATTTCTGCCAGATAGACCGAGACGCCGCCAAGCTCCGCACCGGCGGAAAAGCCCTGCAGCAAACGGCCCGTCAGTACCAGCAGCGGTGCCCACAGCCCAATGCTCTGGTACGACGGAATAAGCACAATCAGGAATGTTCCGGCAGCCATGATCGACAAGGTGATAATCAGCCCTTTACGACGACCCACTTTATCGATGTAAGCGCCGAGCACAATAGCGCCGATCGGACGCATCAAAAAGCCCGCGCCAAAGACGGCAAAGGTCATCATCAGCGAGGCAAATTCACTGCTCGCCGGGAAGAACGTATGCGCGATGTAGGTGGCATAAAAGCCGAACAGAAAGAAGTCGAATTGCTCAAGAAAGTTGCCCGAGGTGACGCGAAAAATCGCGCCCGCTTTCGCACGGACCGTTGCAGGTGAGGTTGAGGAAACCATGATTATCTCCAGTTTTTATCGTGACGTTATGCTCGTCTGTTTTTGAAAACTGGATCAGGAAACGGAAATTAATAAGCGCAAAGAGTGAATGAACTGATGCGCGTTGTGCATCAATGACAGGATGTTGACCAGGATTTACATACCTAACAATAACTTAACAATCGTGTGATTTTTTATTCACGCTAATTCGCTAAGTTGCTGATATCGCTGTTTTGTGACATTGCGCAGAGAAGACGCCAGGCAGCGCCTGGCTCTTAAAATCAGCGCAGCGCGTTCGCGATTGCGCTAAACATTAACGATGCTTCCAGCGGCTGAGCGCTGAAGGACGGTTCCGCCTGCGGCCAGGTGGACCACTGGACGATAACCAGGTTCTCTTTCTGATTCACCATAATCATCTGTCCAAAGATCCCCAGCGCCCAGAGCGACCCTTTAAGTGAATTGTCGACCTTTGGCGCGACGTGGGTGGCATTAACCGGCACTTCGTTGTTCCACCACTGATAGCCATACAACCCGTTCGGATGCGCGGCGGACACCGAACCTTTTGCCTGCGTCCAGTCTGAGGACTGTTTTACCCAGCCTTCGGGCAGGATCTGCTTCCCGCCGGGCAATGTGCCGTTATGAAGGATGAACTGACCGAAGCGGCCCCAGTCTTCCAGCGTGGCGTTAAAGCCGTGGGCGCCGACATCATGCTGGCCTTTGCTGTAGGCATGCCACACGCCGTCGCTGGCCATGCCGTAGGGTTGCCAGATGCTTTTCTCCAGATACGCCGCGAGGGTCATGCCGGTTGCGCGTTCAAGCACGTCACCCAGCAGCCACGCGCCGCCCGAGGAATAGGACCAGTTTTCGCCCGCAGGGTGCACGCGGTGTAACCCTTTTACTAATGTCCGCACGCAGTCATAGGTGCCCGGTTTGGCTTCGCACTCTGTCAGCTTTGCGAAATCGGATCCCGGATTCGTGTAGTCCTCATTCCACGCCACGCCGGAGGTGTGGGTAATAAGCTGTCTCAGCGTCACACCGTCCCAGGCGGTGCCTTTCAAATCAGGTTCATATTGGGTAATAAGATCGTCGAGGGAGTGGATTTTTCCCTCTTTAATCGCTACCCCAACCAGCGCAGAGACCACCGATTTACCGACAGAGCGTGAGGTCCAGAGCGTGCTGTCGGTATTCCCTTCACCCAGATACTTATAGGCAACGTGGCCGTTTTTTAATACCAGCATGCCGCTGACGTTCTGGCGTTTCAGGTAATCATGGAGATCGTAGGTCTTGCCATTCACCTGATAGCGGGCATCGGTCAGCGGTTTTTCTGCGGCCAGCAACGGCGAGGCGTTGCCGTGATGGAACACGTCGCCCGCATAGTTGCGGTAGTCATTGCGGAAACCCACGACGCGGTCGGCCTGGCTCCAGGTGAGCATCGTATGTGCGTCCGGCAGTTTTGTATCAAAAGGGGCAGGACAGGTGTCGAGAACGGTACCGTTGCAGGCAGCCATGGCGGCAGGAGAGAGCAGGCTGCTGACAATCAGCGCCGCGAGCAGAGTGCGGTTTGTTTTGTTTTTCATGTTTTTCTCGTATGGCTCAGGAAGGACTTCAGTTTACGAACCCGCGGCCTATAATAAAAAACGCGTTATGGGGGAAAATCCCCCGAAAAGGTACTGTGGAGGATCGCGTGGCGTCATTGATCTATTCGTTTGCCCAGCTTGAGGCGTTCACCGCTGTGGCTGAACATGGCAGCCTGGTGAAGGCGGCCACTAAACTGGGTAAAGACCGCACGACCCTGCGCGATCTGATTGATTTTCTGGAAGATGGTCTGGGTTACGCGTTGTTCCTGCGCGAGGGGCGAACCCTGCGGTTAACGCTGGAGGGGGAGCAGTTACAGCGGCAGGCGCATCTGTTGATGCGTCAGGTAAAAGCCTTTGAGGCGTTCGCCAGAGCCGTTCCGCAAAGCGCGATGCAGGATATTGCGCTCGTCTACGATCCGTTCACCCCGCGCGCTTTTTTGCAGGCGCTGATAGCAAAAATGGTGAGCCAGAATATTCGGCTGAGCCTGACCAGCACCTCGCGTGATGAAGCGGAAGCGATGCTCGCCAGCGGTGAGGCCGATGTGGGGATCTGTCAGGCACGTAATCGCAGCGTAGGCAATGAGATGGAATGGCGGGCGTTAGGGTCCATTGAGATGGATTTTTACGCCTCGAAAGCGCTGTTCAGGGATAACGCCTCCCCGGTTTCGCTACTCGATCTCTCTCTGGTGCCGCAGGTCATTATGCATGCGGCGTCTGACGAGCCGGTCGCTCGCCGTCTGCAAATCTCCGGACATACCCTTTTTACCAATGAACTTGAGATGCTGCGCGGTCTGCTGGAAAAGGGGTGCGGCTGGGGATTTTTGCCGACGCATCTTCATGCGGCGCAGTGGAAGGATGTAAAAAGGCTGCCCACCGAGGTGGGCAGCCAGGGGATAGCTCAGACGATGGTGACCATCTGGAAACCGGGTAGCGACAAGCGCGGGCTTATCAACGAAACGCTGTCGCTGTTACCGGCGTTGTGGAAGGCCTCAGCGCTGTGAGCAGCCTTTGCACTGTTGATTCTGGATCTGCTGGAAGAAATCGTTGCCTTTGTCATCCACCAGGATAAACGCCGGGAAATTTTCCACTTCAATTTTCCAGATGGCTTCCATACCCAGCTCCGGATACGCCACGCACTCCAGGCTCTTAATGCTGTTTTGCGCCAGTACCGCCGCCGGACCGCCAATGCTGCCGAGGTAGAAGCCGCCGTGCTTATGGCAGGCGTCGGTCACCTGCTGGCTGCGGTTGCCTTTCGCCAGCATGATCATGCTCGCACCGTGGGATTGCAGTAAGTCTACGTACGAGTCCATACGTCCCGCGGTGGTCGGGCCGAGTGAGCCAGAGGCGTAACCTTCCGGCGTTTTTGCCGGACCTGCGTAGTAAATCGGATGATCTTTAACGTACTGCGGCAGTTCCTCACCGTTATCCAGCAGCTCTTTCAGCTTCGCATGGGCAATATCGCGCGCCACGATGATGGTCCCGTTCAGCGACAGACGGGTAGAGACCGGGTGCGCGGAGAGCTGGGCCAGGATTTCATTCATCGGCTTGTTCAGGTTGATGCTGACCACGTCGCCTTCACCCTGCTGACGCAGTGATTCAGGAATATACTGGCCCGGGTTGTGTTCCAGTTTTTCAATCCAGATCCCGTCGCGGTTGATTTTCGCTTTGATGTTGCGGTCTGCGGAGCAGGAAACCCCCATGCCGATCGGGCAGGACGCGCCGTGGCGCGGCAGGCGAATCACGCGGATGTCGTGGGCAAAATATTTACCGCCAAACTGTGCGCCCAGGCCGAGGTTCTGCGCTTCCTCGAGCAGTTCCTGTTCCAGCTTAACGTCGCGGAACGCCTGGCCATGTTCGTTACCTTCGGTTGGCAGCGCGTCATAGTAGCGGGTAGAGGCCAGCTTCACGGTTTTCAGCGTGGCTTCAGCCGACGTTCCCCCAATCACAAACGCGATATGGTAAGGCGGGCAGGCGGCGGTGCCCAGGGTACGCATTTTCTCCACCAGGTAGTTTTTCAGCTTCGCAGGGGTAATCAGCGCTTTGGTTTCCTGATAGAGATAGGTTTTATTCGCGGAACCGCCGCCTTTTGCCATGCACAGGAATTTGTACTCGTCTCCGTCCACGCTGTAGAGGTCAATCTGCGCGGGCAGGTTGGTGCCGGTATTCACCTCTTTATACATATCCAGCGCGGCGTTCTGGGAATAACGCAGGTTGTCTTCAATGTAGGTGTTATACACGCCCTGGCTCAGGGCGGCTTCGTCACCGCCGCCTGTCCAGACGCGCTGGCCTTTCTTGCCCATGATGATCGCGGTGCCGGTATCCTGACAGGTCGGCAGGACGCCTTTTGCGGCAATTTCAGAGTTGCGCAGGAACTGCAGGGCGACGTACTTATCGTTCTGGCTGGCTTCCGGGTCGTTAAGAATGGCGGCAACCTGTTTCTGATGAGAAGGACGCAGCATAAAGGCGGCATCGTGGAAGGCCTGCTGCGCCAGCAGAGTCAGGGCTTCCGGTTCGACTTTCAGGATTTCCTGCCCCTCGAACTCGGCAACGGAAACGTGCTCTTTGGTGAGCAGATAATATTCTGTGTCGTCATGGGAAAGAGGGAAGGGGTTCTGGTAGATAAACGGTTTGTTTGACATAGCTTGCTCCACAAAAATAAAACCGCCGGAGGAAGACCCCGGCGGTCAGAAATCAGAACATCATCGACATCCACGGATAACCAATCAGCAGCAGGGCCGCCAGGAAGATGGCACCGAAGATAGTGCCCAGGCGCCAGTAGTCTTTGGTTGGCAGGTAGCCGCTACCGTAGTAAATCGGGCTTGGGCCGGTACCGTATGGGGTAATGATCCCCATTACACCCAGCGAGGTCACCATCAGCAGGACGAACACTTCCATATTCATGCCCGGAATGGTGGAGGCGATGGTCAGCATCGCGGGCAGCAGCGCGGTGGTGTGTGCGGTGGTGCTGGCAAACAGGTAGTGCAGCAGGTAGAACGCCAGCAGCAGGACGATAGTCGCCACGCCCGGAGAGATACCGCTCATCAGCAGACCGCCTTCTTTACCTAACCAGCTGATAAAGCCGGTAGAGGAGAGGCCATCCGCCAGCGCCACCAGGGTGGCGAACCAGACGAAGGTGTTCCATGCGGCTTTGTTACCGGTGATATCGTTCCACTCCAGCACACCGGTCCACAGCATCAGACCGACAATTAACAGGGCAGCCATGGCCGGTTCAATCCACGCGGCGGCGAAGATCCACATCAGCAACGCACAGCACACGAAGACCAGCAGCAGGATCTCATTGCGCGACAGTTTGCCAAGTTTTTCCAGCTCGCGGGTCGCCCACAGCGGTACTTCGTTATTCACTTTCACTTCAGGCGGGTAGAACCAGTAGGCCAGCAGCGGCATGGTCAGAATCAACAGGATGCCCAGCGGCAGGAACGCGAGGAACCAGGTGCCCCAGGAGATATCAATCCCAACGGTGCTTTTCACCAGCGCCAGCGCCAGCAGGTTCGGCGCCAGAGCGGAGAGGAACATAGAACTGGTGATACAGGCCGCGGTGATAGCCACCCACATCAGATAAGAACCAATTTTGCGCGCGCTTGGGTCGTTGGGTTTTGAGCCGTACAGCGGCGGCAGGTTAGCGATAATCGGGTAGATGGTCCCGCCGCTGCGCGCCGTGTTGGACGGGGTAAACGGTGCCAGCAGCAGGTCTGCAAAGGTAATAGCATACCCGAGCGTCAGGCTGCGACGGCCGAGATATTTTACCAGAATCAGCGCCAGACGGCGGCCGAAGCGGGTTTTGTCATAGCCTGCGGCAAACATAAAGGCACCGAAAATCAACCAGACCGTGGAGTTACCGAACCCGCTCACCGCCCATTTGAAGGAGGCGCCTGCCAGCTTGAATTTTGGATCTGCCAGCTGGTCCGGGCTGAAGAGCACCCACTGGCTACACAGCGCAATGGCGACCACGCCGGTCAGGCCAATCACCGCGCCAGGCAGTGGTTCGAAGATCAACCCGACGATCACGCCAACGAAGATAGCGAAGTAGTGCCACGCGTAAGGCGGTAAACCTTCCGGTACCGGAACAAACAGCAGCAGTACGGCGACGATGACGGGCAACGCCATCATCAGCAGTCGTTTCGCTTTTCCATTTGATGCCTGGTTCGCCACTGGGGGCGTTACAGCAGTTTTTGTATTCATAGTTTCACGTCTTAAGTTGTCAAAAATTCGGTGGTGCAGAAAAAACCAAATGCGTTTTTTTAAGTTTCTTTGCTTTTTTTAGTTATTAAAGGTGCGGTTTGGTTTTTTCATTAATAACGATTTAACGCCTT
>NZ_JTLF01000349.1:0-1181 GCF_000798855.1 Enterobacter sp. ZOR0014
GAACATTCAACCATATCATAGCCTAACATTAACTCATACCACCATTTTTGTGTTGGAAGTAGCTCAATTTTCATCAGGTTACCAGTAGTCAGGTAGAAGTTGTCTTCTATCCATTCAATAGCTTGCGTAACACGGTCATAGCGATAAATATATTTGTTATGAATACGTATTTGCTTCTGAATAGTCTTGCGAATGTACTTATTAATAATAATGCCGTTTTCTTTGTTGTATTCCAACATTTTATTTAAATAATACATTCATTCCCTTTCTATTCAAATACTGATTGCAAATATTCATCTGAATATGGACACCAACCTTCGTCATCAGTCATTTCTTTTTTAAGTTGTTTCCAGTTTGAAAACTGACCAATAATAGAATCGTTGTCTCCACACGTCTCACAATAATCTTCAACTTCTTCTAATTCTTTTTCTGAAGTATTTTCTGACATCAGATAAAGTCCTCCGCCCAAATGGTCTTCAACTACCCAATATTTTTTCATTCAAACCCCTCTGGGACTTTGATTTCTGGCGTTTTATACTTACTTAGCTTATAGTCGTCAAGTTCTTCAATTTTAGCTTTAAGGTCATGAGCACTTGATTCTTCCTGTTGCAATCTCCGCCATTCAGTAGGGTTATAAAGTTCAGGGTTTCCAGCCTTAGCAACCATCATTGCTACCAAGCTATCTTTATCAAGTTCTTTCTCTTTAACCTTTACTTTTTCAACGTTTCCGTCAGCGTCATATATTGTTTCTGTTTCTTTTAGCGTTCTGACTGTCAGTTTGCTCGCTAAGGCACTTTCGGCTAGTTCTAATAGATTTCCCCTAGCAATGCTTTTAGCTTCGTCATACGCCTTTATATTGTCATCTCGCCACTTTCTAAAAGTTTTAGCCGAACAATGCAAACTGGTGTAGATTTCTCTGTCATTACAGCCTGATTCAATTTTATCAATGATTTGGCTAAAAAGCGGTTCTTCATACATCTTAGGTAAAATTGTGGGTCTGCCACCTTTTTGTGTTTGCATATTATCCTTTCTTTTAAATGTGGTTATATCGTTTAAAGCCTATATTTTCGTTCCTGTGAGCGTTAAGTTAATTAGACTTAAATTATATCGTAATGATATAAACACGCTCATACGAGCCAAAATATTAGCATATAGCCATATAATTTCCTTTTTATTTGAGA
>NZ_JTLF01000050.1:0-5194 GCF_000798855.1 Enterobacter sp. ZOR0014
TGACGACGCTCCATCGGCGGGAAGCCCGCCACCCACAGCTTGACGATATTGGCCTTGCCGTTGAAATCTTTCGCCAGCTGGCCGAAGGAGAGGTTCGTCAGCGAAGCATCATCCTGCTGAGTAACGGTCACGCCCGGGATCTCGCCGTTCACCGCCGTATCAAACACGGCGACTTTAATCCCGGCATCCACCGCCTTCTTCACCAGCGCGGTGGAGTACGGATCGCGCCCCTGAGACAGGATAATCCCGTCGTACTTCTGGCTGATTGCCTGGTTCACGAAGTCCTGGAATTTGGCATCGTCCCCGTTGCTTAAAAAAGTGCTGACCTTAAAGCCGAGTTTCTTCCCTTCCTGAATCGCCCCCGCCACAAACTGCGTGGTGTTGTCGTCGGAGCCGAGGTTGCGGATCACCGCGATGCGGATCGGACCCTCGTGGTTCGCAATGGCAGCCGGCACCGGTGCGGGCGTGGCCGCGAAGCCTGGCAGCGCAGTCAATAATCCAAGTGCTACCAATGAGCGTGCAATTTTTTTCATTTTTTATCCTGTTGTGTTATCAGCGTTTTTGTATGTAGGTCATCGCCAGCGCCACCGCGAGCACCAGCCCTTTTATAATGTCCATGGCGTAATACGGCACGGAGAGCATCACCAGCCCGTTCGACAGCACGCCGAGAATAACTGCCCCAACCAGCGTCCCCAGCGCGTTCGGCTTGCCGGAACCCGCCAGCGAGAAGCCGATCCACGCCGCGGCCACCGCATCCATCAGATAACCGCCCCCGGCATTCACCTGCGACGAGCCAATGCGCGAGGCCAGCAAAATCCCGCCCAGCCCCGCCAGCAGCGAGGCGATCACGTAAGCTGCCACCTTGTAGCGCGTGGTGCGAATACCGGAGAGGCGCGCGGCTTCCGGGTTGCCGCCGATGGCGTACATGCGTCGGCCATGCGTGGTGAGGGACAGTCCCAGCTGCGCGAGAACCGTCACCACCAGCATGATGATGACGATGGTCGGCACCTGCCCCAGCAGGCTGAACGCCGCCGGAATGGTCCCTTCCGCCATATCACCGCTCGGCAGCACCATGTTTTCGGTAATCGACCCGCCATAGCTGTAAGTCATCGCCACGCCCTGGATCACAAACAGGCTGGCGAGGGTCGCGAGCATGTCCGGAATACGCAGGATGACGATCAGAAACGCGTTGAACAGCCCCACCAGCGTGCAGAGCGCAAGGGTAATCAGAATCGACTCGGTAGTGCCGAAGCCGTGCCAGACGAAAAGCGATATCACCAGCGCGTTTGCCAGCGACGCGGTGGATCCCACGGAGAGATCGAACCCGCCGACGGTCAGCGAAATCGATACGCCAATGGCAATCACCGTCACGATGGCGATCGCCCGCAATATGTTGATGATGTTGTTCGGATCGAGGAAGTTGTCCGAGGCCAGGCCAAACACCGCCACCAGCGCGACGACGGTCAGCAACATGCCCCACTTGTAGAGAAAATCGAAAATATGCTGACGGCCTGACGCCGTCGCAGTCACTGAAAGGGCCTTACTCACGACGCCGATCCTCCGGTTGAATAATAAAGTAGTGTCTCTTCACGGGCCTCGGCCCCGGCGATTTCCGCCACGATACGTCCGTCCCACAGCACGCAGATGCGGTCGCACAGCCCGACCAGCTCGGCAAATTCACCCGAGGCATAAATCACCCCTTTGCCCTCGCGCGCCAGGCCGTCAATCAGCTGGAACAGATCGGTTTTGGCTTTCACGTCCACGCCCTTCGTCGGCTCATCGAAAATCAGCACGCTGGCATCATTACGCAGCCATTTACCGATGGCGACCTTCTGCTGGTTGCCGCCGGACAAACGGCGCAGCACCTGCCCCGGCCCCCGCGCACGCACGCCGACGCGGGCAATCACCTCTTCTGCCCAGCGCCACGCCTGACGATGACCAAACAGGCTCCAGCGCGAGAAGCTGTTATCGGCGCACACGGCAAGGTTCATGCTCACGGGCTCGTCGATAAAAATGCCCTCCTTGCGCCGCTCCTCCGGCACCAGCGCCAGCCCGCGCAGCACCGAGTCGGCCGGGTCGCGCGGTTTCCAGGGCTGATGATTCAACTCGCCTTGTGCCACCCGGCTTTTCGTGGCGCCAAACAGCGCCTTGCAAAGTTCGGTTTTGCCCGCGCCCGCCAGCCCGGCAATGCCCAGAATTTCGCCTTTGCGCAGGTGAAGGGAGATATCATTCAGCAGCGCGTCATCGTGCAGACCCTCTACGCGCAGCAACGTTTCGTCGCTGTGCGGGGGGCGAGCAGGCGGGTAAATATCGCTCAGCACGTGGCCAAGCATCTTCTCAACGATCGCTTCGCCGCTGAGATCGGCCATCGGGCCGGACTCAATCAGCTTGCCGTCACGCAGCACCGTCAGGGTGTCGCAGATGGCTTTCAGCTCGTGAATACGGTGCGAGATAAACACTACGCCGATGCCCTGCTGCTGCAGGCGTCTCACAACCGCAAACAGGCGCTCGCTTTCGTGTGCATCCAGCGGTGCGGTGGGTTCATCCAGAATTAAAAAACGGCAATGATGGGACAGCGCCCGCGCCAGCAAAATCTGCTGTTTTTCAGCAAGCGTGCAGCTGTCGACCGATCGCCGAACATCCATGGACACGTCCAGTTGCGCCAGCGCCTGTCTCGCCTGGTGACGAACCGCACGCCAGCTGAAGCGGTGCCCGGGCTGCGCAAGCTGGTCGAGCATGATGTTCTCGGCAATGCTCAGCCCCGGGATCAGCGCCACGTCCACTTCCTGCTGCACAAGGTGAATGCCCAGCCGTTTGGCGTCCAGCGGCTCGCGGATCGTCACCGACTGGTTGTTAATGCAAATCTCGCCTTCATAGCGATCGTGCGTTCCGCACAGCACCGCCATCAGCGTCGATTTCCCCGCGCCGTTGGCGCCGGTCAGCGCATGCACCGACCCGCCGCTCAGGGTAAAGTCCACCCGTGACAGCGCCTGAAAGCCGGAAAAGGCCAGGCTGATACCACGCATCTCAAGGCGACTGGAAACCATCCGCGTAAATCCTTAATTACTCTTCTGATTTATCGAATTTTTCACAGCGCCGGTTGACTGACAACGACGGAAAAGGCATAAGATAAAGCGAAATATTATTAGCCATCCGGATGTCCAGACATAACATCGGGTTAGCGCGTGCTAAAAAAGGACAACACCATGAGCAATACCGATATCCGCGTCGTGCCCGGCCCGGCGAACTACTTCTCCCATCCAGGCAGCCTTGCGCTTCTCAATGATTTCTTCACGCCAGAGCAGCTTTCCCGCGCGGTGTGGATTTACGGCGAGCGCGCCATCGAAGCCGCGCGCCCTTTCCTGCCAGCGAGCTTTGACGCGCCGGGGGCAAAACACCTGCTGTTTAAGGGCCACTGCAGCGAGCGCGACGTCAGCCACCTGGTGAATGAAGCCGGCAGCGACGTCAGCGTGGTGATAGGCATCGGCGGCGGCGCGGTGATGGATACCGTCAAAGCCGTGGCGCGCCGTTCAGGTGTACCGTTCGTGGGCATCCCCACCATCGCCGCGACCTGCGCGGCGTGGACCCCGCTCTCCGTCTGGTACAACGATGAAGGCCAGGCGTTGCAGTTTGAGATTTTCGACGACGCGAACTTCCTGGTGCTGGTGGAGCCGCAGATCGTTCTCAATGCCCCGGCGGAATACCTGCTGGCGGGCATCGGCGACACGCTGGCGAAGTGGTACGAAGCGGTTGTGTTGGCACCTGAGCCGGAAAACCTGCCCCTGACCGTGCGGCTGGGCATCAACAGCGCGCTGGCGATCCGCGACGTGCTGCTGGAACGCAGCGAGGAAGCGCTGGCAGACCAACAGCGTGGCGAGTTATCGCAGGCGTTCCGGGACGTAGTGGATGCGATCGTTGCCGGCGGTGGAATGGTCGGCGGTCTGGGCGAGCGCTACACCCGCGTGGCGGCGGCGCATGCCGTACATAACGGGTTAACCGTGCTGCCGCAGACGGAAAAATACCTGCACGGCACCAAGGTGGCCTACGGCATTCTGGTGCAAAGCGCCCTGCTCGGCCAGGACGACGTGCTGGCGCAGCTGGTGGCGGCCTATCAACGCTTTAACCTGCCGACCCGGCTACGCGAACTGGACGTTGATATTAATAACCGCGACGCGCTGGATAAGGTTATTACCCACACCCTGCGTCCGGTGGAGTCGATTCATTATCTGCCCGTTGAGTTAACCCCTGACGTTCTGCGCGCCGCGTTTGAGAAGGTGGAAACATTCCCCCGTTAAATGCGCCGACCGTCTATACCTAATGATGATTCTCACCACTCTCTCGCAACGAGGTCATCATGCAGATCGATTTAACAGGTAAGAAAGCGCTGGTTACCGGCGCCAGCCGTGGGTTGGGCCGTGCGATAGCCCTGTCGCTGGCCCGTGCTGGTGCCGATGTGGTTATAACGTATGAAAAATCAGCCGATAAAGCCCAGGCGGTCGCCGATGAGATAAAAGCGCTTGGCCGATACGGTGAAGCCGTACAGGCTGACAGCGCCAGCGCGCAGGCGATTCAGGATGCCGTCACCCATGCGGCGCGCGCGCTCGGCGGGCTGGACATTCTGGTCAACAACGCCGGGATCGCGCGCGGTGGCCCGCTGGAGTCCATGACGCTGGCTGACATCGACGCCCTGATCAACGTCAACATCCGCGGCGTGGTGATCGCCATTCAGGAAGCGCTGGTGCACATGTCTGACGGCGGGCGCATCATTAACATCGGCAGCTGCCTGGCAAACCGCGTGGCCATGCCCGGTATTGCCGTTTACTCCATGACCAAGTCGGCTCTCAACTCTCTTACCCGCGGCCTGGCGCGCGATCTCGGCCCGCGCGGCATCACCGTCAACCTGGTGCATCCCGGTCCGACCAACAGCGATATGAACCCGGAGGACGGGGAACAGGCGGAAGCCCAGCGCCAGATGATTGCGGTCGGCCATTACGGTCAGCCGGAAGACATCGCGGCGGCAGTCACTTTCCTTGCCAGCCCGGCCGCCGGGCAGATCTCCGGTACCGGTCTGGACGTGGACGGCGGTTTGAACGCCTGAACGCATATTTTCTGCAAGCCTCTGTCACCCGGCAGAGGCTCTTCCGGGCCGCCTCGACGGTTTGCGTTTTGCCGCTTTCTCGCGGTTTTTCGCCAC
>NZ_JTLF01000055.1:0-207 GCF_000798855.1 Enterobacter sp. ZOR0014
TGCCGGAAAATATTAATACCGGTTTACCGGAGTGGGCGAAGGATCCGTGCATCATCGGGATAACGCTCGGCAATAATGAAAAGTACACCCTCCGTGCGCTTCGTCAGGGTTACCTTTACGTTTTCTATGAAAAAGGAAAACAGGGCACGAATTACTGGCAGTGCTACAGCGTTGCGCCGGACGGCTCACTGTGGCTGCAGCAGGTGG
>NZ_JTLF01000241.1:0-202 GCF_000798855.1 Enterobacter sp. ZOR0014
CGCCAAAGCATATGCGCAATATGTCCCATTTCACATTTCGGACATATCGAAACTATCCGCTCTTTAGGTAACGCTATGGCATAAACCTCATAGTGGTCATGCTGCCATTCAACTATCATGTCCACCTCATCGCCAGCCTGAACACGGGTAACCCCTACCCAGCCGCGGAATGGCTGACCATTAATCATCCCCTGCACATATT
>NZ_JTLF01000133.1:0-13040 GCF_000798855.1 Enterobacter sp. ZOR0014
CCCGGGCGTTTTGCTCTCAAGCTTTTCTCATTTTCTCCGATAGTATTAAGAATCAGTCCAGCTTACCCCTTGAGCGGTACGATATAGCGCTGGGATCTCCATGAAGATATCGTTATATTATCGCCTATATAACGCTATATACAGGAGCTACAAATGGCACGTTCATGGGTACGTCTTTTCGCAGGGGCAACGCTGACGCTTTCACTTGCCGGGCAGGCGCTGGCGGACGACGGAAAAATTACGGTTTTTGCGGCGGCGTCACTGACCAACGCGCTGCAGGATATTGCGGCGGCATATAAAAAAGAGAAGAACGTCGATGTTGTCTCCTCTTTCGCCTCTTCATCTACGCTGGCGCGCCAGATAGAAGCGGGGGCACCGGCGGATCTGTTCATTTCAGCCGATCAGAAATGGATGGATTACGCGGCGGAGAAGAAATCAATTGATCCGGCAACCCGCGAAACGCTGCTGGGGAATAGCCTGGTTGTCGTGGCACCAAAAGCCAGCGCGCAGGCGGATATTACCATTAACAAAGAGACCAACTGGATGAGCCTGCTTAACGGTGGCCGTCTGGCGGTGGGCGATCCGGAGCATGTTCCGGCGGGGATCTACGCCAAAGAAGCGCTGCAAAAACTGGGCGCGTGGGAGACATTGTCGCCGAAACTGGCGCCGGCGGAAGATGTACGCGGTGCGCTGGCGCTGGTGGAACGCAACGAAGCCCCGCTGGGGATTGTATATGGCTCTGATGCCGTTGCCAGCAAGGGTGTGAAAGTGGTTGCAACGTTCCCGGAAGACTCCCACAAGAAAGTGGAATATCCTGTCGCGATTGTTGATGGACATAAAAACGCGACCGTGACGGCCTTTCGCGATTACCTGAAGGGGCCAGAAGCGTCCGCAATCTTTAAACGTTATGGATTTACGACTCACTGATGATATTGACCGATCCTGAATGGCAGGCTGTTTTGCTGAGCCTTAAAGTCTCTTCCCTGGCGGTTGCGCTGAGTTTGCCCTTTGGGATCTTCTTTGCCTGGTTACTGGTGCGCTGCCGGTTTCCCGGCAAAGCGCTGCTCGACAGCGTACTTCATCTCCCGCTCGTTTTACCCCCCGTGGTGGTCGGCTATCTGTTGCTGATTTCGATGGGGCGACGCGGTTTTATCGGCGAGAAGCTCTACGACTGGTTTGGGCTGACGTTCGCCTTTAGCTGGCGCGGAGCGGTACTGGCCGCGGCGGTGATGTCATTTCCGTTGATGGTGAGGGCGATCCGCCTCGCGCTGGAAGGGGTGGACATGAAGCTCGAACAGGCGGCCCGCACGCTGGGTGCCGGGCGCTGGCGCGTCTTTTTCACCATCACGCTTCCGCTTACGCTGCCGGGGATTATAGTTGGCACGGTACTGGCGTTTGCCCGTTCGCTGGGCGAGTTCGGCGCGACCATCACGTTTGTATCGAACATTCCCGGCGAGACGCGAACGATTCCGTCAGCCATGTACACCCTGATTCAAACACCCGGCGGAGAAGGCGCGGCGGCGCGACTGTGCATCATCTCAATCGTCCTGGCCCTGGCTTCGCTGCTGGTGTCTGAATGGCTGGCGCGGCTGAGTCGTGAACGGATGGGGAAATAAGGATGCTGGAACTGAATTTCACCCAGACGTTGGGGAACCACACGCTGACGCTTAACGAGACGCTGCCTGCAAGCGGCATCACCGCCATTTTTGGCGTCTCCGGTGCGGGAAAAACCTCTCTGATTAATGCGATTAGCGGCCTGACACGCCCGCAGTCAGGCCGTATTGTTCTGAATGACCGCGTCCTGAATGACGTGGAGAGCAAAATATACCTCTCGCCGGATAAACGTCGCATCGGCTATGTTTTCCAGGACGCGCGCTTGTTCCCGCACTACAGCGTGCGCGGCAACCTGCGCTACGGTATGGCCAAAAGTATGGCCGGGCAGTTTGATAAGCTGGTGACGCTGTTAGGTATTGAGCCTCTGCTCGACAGGCTGCCTTCCTCGCTTTCCGGTGGAGAAAAACAGCGTGTGGCGATTGGCCGTGCCTTGCTGACCGCACCCGAGCTGCTGTTGCTCGACGAACCGCTGGCTTCGCTGGATATTCCGCGTAAACGTGAACTGCTACCCTACCTGCAGCGCCTGACCCGCGAGATTAACATTCCTATGCTCTACGTCAGCCACTCGCTGGATGAGATCCTCCATCTGGCCGACAAAGTGCTGGTACTGGAAGAGGGCAGCGTAAAGGCCTTTGGCAACCTGGAAGAGGTGTGGGGAAGCAGCGTGATGCATCCCTGGCTTCCAAAGGAGCAGCAGAGCAGTATCCTGAAAGTGAGCGTGCTGGAACACCACCCGCATTATGCGATGACCGCGCTGGCGCTGGGCGACCAGCATCTGTGGGTGAACAAGGTCGACAAGCCGTTACAGTCCGCGCTGCGTATTCGCATTCAGGCATCGGACGTCTCGCTGGTGCTGCAACCGCCGCTGCAAACCAGCATTCGTAATATTCTGCGCGCCAAAGTGGCGGAGTGCTTTGATGATAACGGTCAGGTGGAAGTGAAGCTTGAGGTGGGAAGCAGGACGCTCTGGGCGCGCATCAGCCCGTGGGCCAGGGACGAGTTAGGTATCAAGCCCGGCCTGTGGCTTTACGCGCAAATCAAGAGCGTCTCGATCACTGCCTGATTACAGCAGGTGGGTATAAATGTACTGCGCGATGCTATCGGTGGTGTTATCGCCAATCACCACGTTAGCGCGCGCTTTCACCGCGTCATCGGCGTTGCCCATCGCCACGCCGGTACCGGCAGCCTCCAGCATACTGATATCGTTATAGTTATCGCCAAAGGCAATCACGTCACGCATCGACCCTCCCTGAGATTCCACGTACTGCGTCAGGCGCTTGCCCTTGCTGTTGCCTTTACGGGCAATATCTACCTGATCGTGCCATGACCATTCACATTCCAGACCCAGGGTCTGTTCAACCTGTTTCGCGAAGGTATTCAGTTTGGTGGTGTCTTCATCCGTCAGGGCGAATTTCCAGATAGCGTCAACATCCTGAGCGGCCTGGCGCAGGGAGGACACCTGGGTAAAGACCGGACGCTGCGCTTCCGGCAGCGAAAGTGCCCAGTTACTGGTGCGCACCACATGGCCGGTAGGGCGCTCGTACAGCATCGCGTTGTCCACATACATCAGGCCATGAATGGCATGCTCATCCAGCAGATCAATCAGTTGCAGCGCCTGAGGAACCGGTAGCGGGTCGGAGGCTAAAACCTTTTTTGCCTGATAATCATACAAATAAGTGCCATTACAACAAATTGCAGGTGTATCTAACGCCAGTGCCTGATAAAAAGGATGAATGGCAACGTGATGTCGACCCGTTACGATAAGGAGTTGATACCCGGCTTCCTGGGCTCGTTTAAGCGCTTCAAGGGAGGAGGGGAGCAGGGTTTTCTGAGGGGTCAGTAATGTTCCGTCTAAATCCAGGGCAATCACACGCGAGGTCATTTGTTCTTCCGGGTTAATGTTGAATTTTAGGTCTCAGGCGATGTTACACCGAGAGTAAATCGCTGCAAAATTCCTGGCTAAAATTCAGCATTCACCGTTAAAAATAATCACTTTCACGCGCAGTGAGGAAAGGAGTATTCATGAAACAAACCGTTTATACCGCCAGTCCTGAAAGTCAGCAGATCCACGTCTGGCGTTTGAATGCAGAAGGTTCGCTCACTCTGGTTCAGGTTGTTGATGTTCCGGGGCAAGTACAGCCAATGGTCGTCAGCCCGGATAAACGTTTTCTGTATGTTGGCGTACGCCCTGAGTTCCGGGTGCTGGCCTACCGCATCTCGCCGGACGACGGTGCGCTGACCTACACTGCCGAAGCGCCGCTGCCGGGCAGCCCGACCCACATCTCGACCGATCGTAAAGGGCGTTTCATCTTTAGCGGCTCTTACAATGCGGGCTGCGTCAGCGTGACCCGCCTTGACGACGGCATTCCGGTCGACACAGTCGACGTGGTGGAAGGACTGGAAGGGTGTCACTCGGCGAATATCTCTCCGGACAACCGCACGCTGTGGGTGCCTGCACTGAAGCAGGATCGCATCTGCCTGTTTACCCTGAGCGACGATGGTCACCTGGTGGCGCAAAACCCGGCTGAAGTGACTACCGTTGAGGGCGCAGGCCCACGCCATATGGTCTTCCACCCGAACCAGCAGTATGCCTATGTGGTAAACGAACTGAACAGTTCGGTAGACGTGTGGGAGCTGAAAGATCCAAACGGTCAGATCGAATGCGTGCAGACGCTGGATATGATGCCGTCTGACTTCTCTGACACCCGCTGGGCGGCGGATATCCACATTACGCCTGACGGCCGTCATCTGTATGCCTGCGACCGTACCTCCAGCCTGATTACCGTCTTCAGCGTCTCCGAAGATGGCAGCGTGCTGGCCATTGAAGGTTTCCAGCCAACGGAAACTCAGCCGCGCGGCTTTAATATCGATCACAGCGGTAAATACCTGATTGCGGCAGGGCAGAAATCCCACCATATCGCGCTGTATGAAATCAAAGGCGTACAGGGTCTGCTGGAAGAAAAAGGACGCTACGCCGTAGGCCAGGGACCGATGTGGGTCCTGGTCAACGCTCACTAAGTGGCCTGAAACAAAAAACCTCGCGAATGCGAGGTTTTTTTATGCCCGGTGGTAGCCGGGTAGAGCACATCAAAACGTAACCAACCTGATTATCATAATGTTGACTTAAGACGATGTAAATTCATCACCAACGAAGAAAAGACGTTCTCAAGCGACGGTGCGCAAAAATAATTAATATAATCAATGAGATATTTGGTTTTTCTTTATAGATTCCTAAACTCTCCATAACTGTTTTTATATACAGTAATGGTTTGATATCATTCTGTTCGTTGGTTTGATGTGTTGCAGTTCCGCAATTCAGGATTCTTTTTAAGTCCTGGCTGTCGGGTGGTGCCGACAGTGCCTAAACTGCGGAGCACATCAAAACATAGCCAACACACCTCTGGTGACAGGCAGCGGAAAGGTAAGGCAGAGGAGAAGTACTCTATACCAAAGGAGTGGCGTATGAGCGGTGTGGAATGGGCAATTCTGTTCCTGCAACTCATGGTTGCGATTATGCAACTATTGGATGCGTATCTTAAGTTTGGTGCCTGACGCGTTCAGTCGCAGTAAAAAGGGGGATTAAAATCCCCCTTTTACTCTCATCTTACTGCTTCGGCTCTGCAACCACCTTGCTACCCAGACCGCGGTTGTTGTATTCCCACATGCGGTTGAAGTTCGCGTCATTCAGATTGCGCTGGACGTTCCCTTTATCATCCACCGCACCGGTATTGCCGGAGAACGGACGCTTGGAGATCGCGGCATCAGCCCACGGCTTCGCCATGTTAAAGCCTTCGTTGATCACGCTGTCGCGGATCACGACCTGACCGTTAGTGGCAGAGTCCGCATCCAGGGAGCGACCCAGCTGTGCCACGCCGTCGCCGGCAGCGTTAAAGCGGCTGTTAACGGCCAGGAAGCCGTAGAACAGGTTAGACTGTGTTGCTGGCGCAAACACGTAACCTTCCTGCTGAGTGCGCGAGTTCACCACGCGGAAATCGGTGTTTTCAAATACCACCGCACCACGACCGGACACCAGATCCACGTCACCTTCAATGTAGCTGTTGGTTACCAGCGTACGGGTCAGGCGGTTGTTCTGCAGCGTGTTCTTAACATCGCTGTTGGTCACGAAGAAGGTATTCTGACGGCCCAGAATGTTGACGTTGTTAATCTGCACCTTATCGCCATCACTACGCAGCGCGACGGCCTGGTGGGTACCGGCATCGACGCTGTCGCCGAGGGTATTTTGAATGGTCAGGTTTTGCAGCTGCAGACCATTATTTTGGGACCAGAATACCGCCGAGCACATCAGGCCAACGGTTGCGGAACGCTTGCTCTGGCAGTTATCAAACATGTACCACGCCGGTTTACCTGGCATATATTTACCGGCCGGGTTCACCAGGCGACGCCAGGTGGTGCTGTCGATTTCGGAATCAATCGCCAGGCCAATTTTCACGTCGATTGCTTTTTCGCCCAGACCGTAAAGGGTGATGCTGCCTGGCGCGGCCGGAACATACACGGTGCCTTCGTATTCGCCCGGCAGGATCGCGATGTACTGGCGAGAGGCGCTGTGTTTGGTAATGGCCGCGTCAACCGCTGCCTGAATGGACGTGTGCGTTACGCCCTGGGCGCCAGCCGGGCCAACCACGAAGTCAGGCTGTTTCGGCAGGTTAATAGAAGACGGTGTCCACGGCGCAGCGTTAGGATCCATCGCTGAGAAGTAGTGGGCACGGTCGAAGTTCTTCGCTTCATCAGCGGACAAAATCGGGCGGGACGCGGTGCCCGGTGCTACCTGCTCAGAAGGCAGCTGATCCGGTGGTGTTGAACTGCATGCGGATAAGGTCACGCCAAAGGCGAGCGCTAACGCCAGACGGGAAATCCTGGAAATATTCAAGGTGGAGCTCCTGGGTATGCAAGTCTTAAACGGGATAGACGAAATAGCCTGCTTTTTTATACTAAGTTGAGCGAAACGGGAAGATAAAAAGGGTAAAAGTTGCATTTTTTACCCCCGGGAGGCGGGAAAGTCATCACAAATAAATAACATTTTCTACCAGAACGGTTGACAGCAGACGGCGGATGAAAATAAATGTCTATACAACCTATGACAAGTGGAATGCCCATGCAGCTTCATCCTGACGATGTAATATGGCGAAATGCGCGACTGGCAACGATGGTTCCCGATGCCTCCGCACCTTATGGTCTGAAAGCGCAACACGCCCTGGTCGTGCGCGGTCAAACCATCCTGGCCGTGATCCCTGAATCTGACATTCCTTCCGGACACCGTCACTGCATCGATCTACAGGGGCGTCTGGTGACGCCGGGGCTGATTGATTGCCATACCCATCTGGTGTTTGGCGGCGACCGCGCGGCAGAGTGGGAGCAGCGCCTGAACGGTGTCTCTTATCAAACCATCAGCGCGCAGGGCGGCGGGATTAACGCCACCGTGACGGCGACACGCAACAGTTCGCCGGAAACCCTGTTGAAGCTGGCGCAGCAGCGGCTCCAGCGTCTGATGAATGAAGGCGTGACGACCATAGAAATTAAATCGGGATACGGACTTAACGCGGATGCCGAAGAGAAAATGTTGCGGGTTGCTCGCCAGCTCAGTCTGAATAATCTGGTCGAGATTAGCCCGACGCTTCTGGCGGCACATGCCGTCCCTGCGGAATACCGACAGGATCCGGATGCCTATCTCACGCTGGTCTGCGAGCAGATCATGCCCACGATGTGGCAAAAAGCGTTATTTGAAGCGGTAGATGTGTTTTGTGAAAACGTCGGCTTTACCCCGTCGCAAACCGAGCGCCTTTTCCAGGCCGCCACCGCGCTGGGTATTCCGGTGAAAGGGCATGTTGAGCAGCTGTCTAATCAGGGCGGTGCGGCGCTGGTCAGCCAGTATAAAGGGCTGTCAGCGGATCATATCGAATATCTCGACGACGCAGGCATTCAGGCGATGGCGCAAAGCGGTACGGTGGCGGTATTGCTCCCTGGCGCGTTCTATTTCCTTCAGGAGCGCCAGCGTCCGCCGGTTGAACAGCTCAGAAAACAGGGAGTGCCGATGGCGGTGGCCACCGACTATAACCCCGGCACCAGCCCGTTTGCGAGCCTGCACCTGGCGATGAATATGGCCTGCGTCCAGTTTGGCCTGACCCCTGAAGAGGCCTGGGCTGGCGTCACGCGACACGCCGCGCAGGCGCTGGGTCGCGGCGCAACCCACGGGCAATTGCAGGCGGGGTATGTGGCCGATTTTATCGTCTGGGATGCTGACCATCCGGTTGAGATGGTCTATGAACCGGGTCGCAATCCGTTGTATCAGCGTATTTTCCGTGGGGAGGCAGTATGAGGTTATGGCGGCCCGTAGCCGAAATGGTCTGGCAGGGGCGTGACGACAGCGCCGAGGCCAGCAATGCAAAGCGTATCTTTCAGACGATACAGCAGCAGGCGCAGTTTACGCCGCTTTCCTCTGGCATCGCGCTGATCGGGTTTGAATGCGATGCAGGGGTTAAACGCAATCAGGGCAGGCCTGGCGCCGTGCAGGCCCCTGATATCCTGCGCAACGCGCTGGCGAATATGGCCAGCCATCAGGGACACGAACGGCTTGCGGATATGGGATCCGTGTATGTCGAAGGTGATGAACTTGAAGCGGCACAGCGGGTTTTAAGCGATGCGGTGACGGCCTGCCAGCAGTCCGGGATGCGCACGCTGATCTTTGGCGGCGGGCACGAGACCGCCTGGGCGCATGGTCGGGGCATTCTCGATGCCTTCCCGAACGAGCGCGTGACAGTGATTAATCTTGATGCCCATCTCGATCTGCGCAAGGCCGAGCGTGCAACATCCGGTACCCCGTTTCGTCAACTGGCCCATTACTGCGGGGACCACGGTCGGGCGTTTCGCTACGCCTGCTTTGGCGTCAGCCGGGCAGCCAACACGCAGGCACTCTGGGATGAAGCGGAACGCCTGAACGTCACGCTGGTGGAAGACTGGCATTTCAGACGCGATGCGTTATCTGCGCTGGAAAAGGTGCTGGCGCAGGCCGATCGGGTCTACCTGACTATTGACCTCGACGTTCTGCCGGCGAGCGAAATGCCTGCCGTATCCGCCCCTGCGGCGTTAGGGGTACCGGCGCTGGATCTTCTGCCGGTTATCGAACAAATCTGTCGCAGCGGTAAGCTGCAGGCCGCCGATCTGGTAGAGTTTAACCCGCAGTACGACAGGGACGGACAGGGCGCGAAGCTTGCCGCTCGTCTGGCCTGGCAAATTGCTCACTGGTGGGCATAACCCGAGTTAAGGAGTCATGATGTTTTCACGCTCGCCCCTGGCGCAGTCGAGCCCTCCTGCGCCTTTCTACGAAAAGGTGAAGCAGGCTATCAGCGAAAAAATTGCTACCGGTGTCTGGCGCCCTCACGATCGTATTCCGTCCGAGGCCGAACTGGTGGCGCAATTTGGTTTTAGCCGGATGACCATCAACCGGGCGCTGCGCGAACTGACCGATGAAGGTCTTCTGGTGCGCCTGCAGGGGGTCGGCACTTTCGTGGCGGAGCCCAAAGGTCAGTCGGCGCTGTTTGAAATCCGCAATATTGCCGATGAGATACACTCGCGAAATCATCAGCACCGCTGCGAGGTGCTGGTGCTCGAAGAGACCGAGGCGAGCGCCGAGCAGGCCGCCGAGCTGAATGTTAAAGAAGGGAGCCGCATCTTCCACTCCGTGATGGTGCATTTTGAGAACGACATTCCGGTACAGATTGAAGATCGCTGCGTTAACGCAGAGCGGATACCGGAGTATCTGAGCCAGGATTACACCCAAACCACGCCGCATGCGTACCTCTCGCTGGTCGCACCGCTGACGGAAGGGGAACACATTGTGGAGGCTGTGCGCGGCACGCCGCAGGAATGTGAACGGTTGCGCATTAAAGAGCACGATCCGTGCCTGCTGATCCGCCGTCGAACCTGGTCATCATCGCAGATTGTCTCCCATGCCAGGCTGCTTTTCCCGGGTAACCGTTACCGGCTGCAGGGCCATTTTATGTCATAAGTTTTATAAGCGTGATCGCTGACGCAATATAACAAAATTGTATCTTTTTTGTTAAATCTGACCTTGTGTGTGCTTGTCTATACAAGTATATCTAAATGCATCATCTGTCCTTTATGAGGAGCACACAATGTCGTCAGGTAAACACCGCCAGCAGGATGTCCGCGCCGCGCGCGGCACCACGCTTACCGCCAAAAGCTGGCTCACCGAAGCCCCGCTGCGCATGTTGATGAATAACCTCGACCCTGAGGTGGCGGAGAACCCCCACGAGCTGGTGGTCTACGGCGGTATAGGCCGCGCCGCGCGTAACTGGGAATGCTATGACGCAATTGTAAAATCCCTGACTCATCTCGAACACGACGAAACCCTGCTGGTACAGTCCGGCAAGCCGGTCGGCGTATTCAAAACCCATAAAAACGCGCCACGCGTGCTGATCGCCAACTCTAACCTGGTGCCGCACTGGGCGACGTGGGAACACTTCAACGAGCTGGATGCCAAAGGGCTGGCGATGTATGGTCAGATGACCGCCGGGAGCTGGATCTACATTGGCAGCCAGGGGATTGTGCAAGGCACTTACGAAACCTTCGTGGAAGCCGGTCGCCAGCACTATAACGGCTCGCTGAAAGGCCGCTGGGTATTGACTGCCGGTCTCGGCGGTATGGGCGGCGCGCAGCCACTGGCTGCCACGCTTGCTGGCGCCTGCTCGCTTAACATTGAGTGCCAGCAGAGCCGCATTGATTTCCGTCTGCGTACCCGCTACGTCGACGAGCAGGCTGATAATCTCGACGATGCGCTGGCGCGCATCAAAAAATACACCTCGGAAGGCAAAGCGGTGTCGATCGCCCTGTGCGGCAACGCGGCAGAGATTCTGCCTGAACTTGTCGCCCGCGGCGTTCGCCCGGATCTCGTCACCGACCAGACCAGCGCCCATGACCCGCTGCACGGTTACCTGCCAAACGGCTGGACGTGGGAAGAATACCAGCAAAAAGCGGAAACCGACCCGGAAGGCACGGTACTTGCCGCGAAACGTTCGATGGCTGAACACGTCTCCGCGATGCTGGCCTTCAGCAAGATGGGCATTCCGACCTTCGATTACGGCAATAACATCCGCCAGATGGCGAAAGAGATGGGCGTGACGAACGCCTTCGACTTCCCGGGCTTCGTGCCTGCCTATATTCGCCCGCTGTTCTGTCGCGGCATTGGGCCGTTCCGCTGGGTTGCCCTGTCCGGTGACCCGGAGGATATCTACAAAACCGATGCCAAAGTGAAAGAGATCGTCGCGGATGACGAACATCTCCACCACTGGCTGGACATGGCGCGCGAGCGCATTAACTTCCAGGGCCTGCCGGCGCGTATCTGCTGGGTCGGTCTGGAGTGGCGGCAAAAACTGGGTCTGGCCTTCAATGAAATGGTGCGCAGCGGCGAAGTCTCCGCACCGATTGTCATTGGTCGCGACCACCTTGATTCCGGCTCCGTTGCCAGCCCTAACCGTGAAACGGAAGCCATGCGCGACGGCTCGGATGCCGTTTCAGACTGGCCGCTGCTGAATGCCCTGCTCAATACCGCCAGCGGCGCGACCTGGGTCTCGCTGCACCACGGCGGTGGCGTGGGAATGGGCTTCTCCCAGCACTCGGGGATGGTTATCGTTTGTGACGGTACCGATGAAGCCGCCGCGCGTATCGCTCGCGTGCTGCACAACGACCCGGCCACCGGCGTGATGCGTCACGCGGACGCGGGTTACGAGATTGCTATTGACTGTGCCAAAGAGCAGGGGCTAAACCTGCCGATGATCCCTGCCACACAAGGAAATCATGAATGAACGTTTTAACACTTACGCCCGGTTCCCTGACGCTTAAACAGCTGCGAAACGTCTGGCGTCAGCCGGTTACGCTCTCGCTTGATGAAAGTGCCCACGCCGCCATTAACGACAGCGTTGCCTGCGTGGAGGCCATTGTTGCCGAAGGGCGCACGGCTTACGGGATCAACACCGGGTTTGGTCTGCTGGCACAAACGCGCATTGCAACGCACGATCTGGAAAACTTACAGCGTTCACTGGTGCTGTCTCACGCGGCGGGGGTCGGCCAGCCGCTCGATGACGAGATTGTCCGTCTGATGATGGTGCTTAAAATCAACAGCCTGGCGCGCGGTTTCTCCGGCATTCGCCTGAGCGTGATCCAGGCGCTGATGGCGCTGGTTAATGCCGACGTCTATCCGTGGATCCCGGCGAAAGGTTCCGTCGGCGCCTCCGGCGATCTCGCCCCGCTGGCGCATATGTCGCTGCTTCTGTTGGGGGAAGGGCAGGCACGCTGGCAGGGCGAATGGCTTCCTGCCAAAGAGGCGCTGAAAAAAGCCGGTTTAGCCCCGATCACCCTGGCGGCGAAGGAGGGGCTGGCGCTGCTGAACGGCACGCAGGCGTCGACCGCCTTCGCGCTGCGTGGCCTGTTTGAAGCGGAGGATCTGTTTGCCTCGGCGGTGGTGTGCGGCGCGCTCACCACCGAAGCCGTGCTGGGTTCGCGTCGTCCGTTCGACGCCCGCATCCACGAGGTGCGCGGCCAGCGCGGCCAGATTGACGCCGCCGCCATGTATCGCCACGTGCTCACCGACACCAGCGAAATTGCGGATTCACACCACAACTGTGAAAAAGTGCAGGATCCGTACTCTCTGCGCTGCCAGCCGCAGGTGATGGGCGCGTGTCTGACGCAACTGCGCCAGGCCGCAGAGGTACTGCTGGTAGAGGCCAACGCGGTATCCGATAACCCGCTGGTCTTCGCCCAGGAAAACGAGGTGGTCTCCGGCGGTAACTTCCACGCCGAGCCGGTGGCGATGGCGGCGGATAATATCGCCCTGGCCATTGCCGAAATTGGCGCGTTGTCAGAACGCCGTATCGCGCTGATGATGGATAAACATATGTCGCAGCTGCCACCGTTCCTGGTGCGTAACGGCGGGGTCAACTCGGGCTTTATGATTGCCCAGGTGACGGCTGCCGCGCTGGCGAGTGAAAACAAAGCGCTGTCGCACCCGCACAGCGTCGACAGCCTGCCAACCTCGGCGAACCAGGAGGACCACGTCTCGATGGCCCCGGCTGCCGGACGTCGTCTCTGGGAGATGGCCGCCAACACCCGCGGCGTGCTGGCGGTGGAATGGCTGGCGGCAAGTCAGGGTATTGATTTGCGTGAAGGGCTGAAATCCAGCCCGCTGCTGGAGCAGGCGCGTCAGGCGCTGCGTGAGCACGTATCGCATTACGATGACGACCGCTTCTTTGCGCCGGACATTGATAAAGCGATACAGCTTCTGGAAGAGGGACGGCTGGTAGGGCTGCTACCTTCCGTGCTGTGATTCGTGCCCGGTGGCGCTGCGCTGACCGGGCCTACGGGTGCAAAATGTAGGCCGGGTAAGGCGTAGCCGC
>NZ_JTLF01000070.1:0-30843 GCF_000798855.1 Enterobacter sp. ZOR0014
ATGCCCGGTCCCCTTTGAGTGAGAAAGGAGACCGGCTGGAGTAGTTAATATTTTTCAGGCAAGGCTGTCAGGTTAAGGAGTCTTCCCTTTTCCACAACAATATATTGACCTTTTTTCAGATCGGAAAGAATTTTAATGATGGTGCTACGAGCCAGGTTGGTGTACTCCTGAATATAATCATAAACGTTAATATCGCGTTGCTGATGAACAATCAGGTCATTGATCTCGTATAAAAACTCACGTACGACTGAATACGCACTGCGGGCAACCAGAACATCGTCACGTTTGCTCAACATACAAATATACCAGGAGAGAACTTTGGTCAGTTGAGGCCACAAATTGTTATCCGTCATAAGCTGTGCGAAGGTCTCTTTTTTAATTGAGCGCACCACGGTATTGGCCCGAACGAGGCCGTACATATGGGTCGCGTCGTAGTACATCGAAGAGAGACCAAAAATGCACTGGCCGGTAACCGTGAACATACACAGTTCGTCGGATTCACGTCGGAATTCAACTTCACCGCTGACGATAATATGAATATATTGTGAATCAGAGGTGGATATTTTCTGCCATTTCTTTAAGGTTTTCTCTTCAAAACCTGAGGTTGCAGAAATAATACTATTCATTTCGTCCTGTGGACGTAACTTTTTACCGTAAATGCTTAACATTGTTATACCCGATTTAAGATGTTAATTTTTAGAATGCAGACCAAAGCATAAAAACCTTAGCCTTAGAATATTTTTCCTGATGATGCGCTCAAGGAGAAAAATAAAAAATGGATACGATATATTTATCTGCTGCATTAATTAGCAAGCTATGTGTCTATCTTAAATGCGGATAATTTTAAGTCAATTAACTAAAAATGAATTGAGTTTGTACCTAAGATTAATCTCAAGTAAATCAGGAGTAATTGGCGCTTTCGGGGGTATCCGAAGGATTACCCCTGCCCGTATTTCTCTAAAAGCGCTTCAGCAATGGCCATCGTTTCGACATCTGCGACGCCGTTCCACAGGTCAGGCCTGAAGTGCATCTGGAATACCATGATGATACGTTTTTGCTGCGCTGGGGTGCTGTTGGCCGGCACGTCATAGCCGTAGCGCGCAAGCAAATCGAGTAACGCTGCGGTATCCACCGCCTGAAAGCGTGGTCGTCCGTTGATATAAAATGCGACGCGCGCGGGATCGGGCCATGCGCCTATCCCCTGCTGAGCCAGCTGTCGCCATGGGAACAACGGACCGGGATCGTCTTTGCGCTGCGGCGCAATGTCCGAATGGGCCACCACGTTCTCAGGTCTGATGTTGTAGCGGGCAATGATGTCTTTGGCGAGTGGCACCAGCGCCGCAATCTGCGCGGGTTCGAAAGGCGTAAAACGCTTTACGCCAGCAGACTTTTGCCAGCCACGATTTTCAAGTTCAATGCCCACAGACGTATCATTAATTCGGTTGGTACCGCGCCAGAAGCTGATACCTGCATGCCAGGCCAGTTCGCTCTCGGGTACCAGTTGCCAGATACGCGGCTTGCCGTCCGGTGCTGGCGGCTTTGCGGGGATCAAATAATGAGAGCTGACGTTTTTATCGGTTAGGGTCGCCAGCGACGTGTCAAAATCATCGGCGGTGTAGTGGATCACCAGCACCTTTATTCGCGGGTAGGCCGCCTGCGCCTGATGGCGGGTATCCAGCTCGTACGCGCCTTTATCAACAATGCCCTTTTCCGAGGTACATCCTGCCAGCAACAGCGCCAGCAGGAGAGTGGAGAGCGAACGCTTCATCGACGGGTTTTCACCGCCGTTCCACTGACGCTCACCATCAGCATGCTGGCATCTTTCCCGACCGTTTCGTAGTCGATATCAATGCCGACTACCGCATCCGCACCCAGCGCCTTGGCCTGCTCACCCAGCTCCTTAAAAGCAATTTCTCGCGCTTTACGCAGCTCTTTTTCGTAGGCACCGGATCGTCCACCCACGATGTCACGGATGCCAGCAAAAAAGTCGCGGAAGATATTGGCACCGAGAATTGCTTCCCCGGTCACCACGCCGCAATACTCGGTTATTGTTTGCCCTTCCAGGGTTGGCGTTGTTGAAAACTGCATAGTTTCTCTCCTTCTTTAGCGTTCAATGCCTTAGGCACAGCATTATCGGTTCGTTACGCTATGATTGAAAGGATAGTTAATAAATAAGGAAATCAACATGCGCTACTCTGCTTTAACACTTTTGGTGCCCTGCGCGCTGGTGCTCAGCGCCTGTACCACCACGGTCACGCCAGCCTTTAAGGATATTGGTACCCGCAGCGGCCCCTGCATTGACGGCGGCCCGGACACCGTGGCGCAGCAGTTCTATGATTACCGCATTCAGCACCGCAGCAACGATCTCACCGGCCTGCGCCCTTACCTGAGCGACGGTCTGGCAAAACTGCTCAACGACGCCACCCGCGATCCGCAGCATAATACCCTGCTTAAATCCGATCCGTTCTCCAGCCGTACCACGCTGCCGGACAGTGCGGAAGTGGCCAGCGCTTCTACCATTCCCAACACCGATGCGCGAAACATTCCGCTGCGCGTCAAGCTGACCCAGGGGACCCAGTCCTGGCAGGATGAGGTACTGATGATCCGTGAAGGTCAGTGCTGGGCTGTCGACGACGTACGCTACATTGGCGGCAGCGTTCATGCCCCGGCAGGCACGCTGCGCCAGTCGATTGAGAACCGCTAAACCATCAGTTATAAAAATGTTACCCCCGTAAAATGTCCGGCATTTCTCGCGGAATGCCGACATTTATACTCGCCGCCTTTGCCCTTCGCTATTTTGTGCTATGTTTAAGAGGAAATACGGGTTATATTTAACTTTTAACGCAGAAATATTGCATAACTATTCTGTCAACGGTACTATCTGCGGCCTCAATTGCTATAGATTGCCTGGATGAGTAAAGACTGCCCCGATGAGTATTAAACTAAACGGCATTAACTGCTTCTACGGCGCACACCAGGCGCTGTTTGACATCACGCTGAACTGCCCGGAAGGCGAAACGCTGGTTTTGCTTGGCCCAAGCGGTGCAGGTAAAAGCTCCCTTCTGCGTGTCCTTAATCTGCTTGAAATGCCCCGTTCAGGTACGCTGGCGATTGCCGGTAACCATTTTGATTTCGCGAAAACGCCGTCTGATAAAGCGATTCGCGAGCTGCGTCAAAACGTCGGCATGGTCTTCCAGCAATATAATCTCTGGCCGCATCTGACGGTGCTGCAAAACCTGATTGAAGCCCCGTGCCGCGTGCTGGGGTTAAGTAAGGATCAGGCCATCGGCCGTGCCGAAAAGCTGCTGGAGCGTCTGCGCCTTAAGCCTTACAGTGACCGTTATCCGCTGCATCTTTCGGGTGGTCAGCAGCAGCGTGTGGCGATTGCACGTGCGTTGATGATGGAACCGGCGGTTCTGCTGTTTGATGAACCGACCGCGGCTCTGGACCCGGAAATCACCGCTCAGATCGTCAGCATTATTCGTGAGCTGGCGGAAACCAATATCACGCAAGTCATCGTTACCCACGAAGTGGAAGTGGCGCGTAAAACCGCCAGCCGTGTGGTCTACATGGAAAACGGGTATATCGTTGAGCAAGGTGATGCGAGCTGCTTCGCTAACCCGCAAACCGATGCCTTCAAAAACTATTTATCTCATTGATTGTGTCAGGGGAAATATAATGAAAAAAGTATTACTTGCCGTGCTGCTTGCTGGCGTTACCCTTTCCGCTACCGCAGCCCAGACCATTCGTTTTGCCACGGAAGCGTCTTACCCTCCGTTTGAGTCCATTGATGCAAACAATAAAATTGTTGGCTTTGACGTAGACCTGGCAAACGCCCTGTGTAAAGAGATCGATGCGACCTGCACTTTCAGCAACCAGGCGTTTGACAGCCTGATCCCAAGCCTGAAGTTCCGCCGTATCGATGCCGTCATGGCCGGTATGGACATCACCCCTGAGCGTGAAAAGCAGGTGCTGTTCACGACCCCTTACTACGACAACTCGGCGCTGTTCATTGGTCAGAAAGGGAAATTCACCTCTGTTGATCAGCTGAAAGGCAAAAAAGTGGGCGTGCAGAACGGCACCACGCACCAGAAATTCATCATGGATAAGCATCCGGAAATCACCACCGTTCCGTATGACAGCTACCAGAACGCGAAGCTGGATCTGCAAAATGGTCGTATTGACGGCGTCTTTGGCGACACCGCGGTCGTGACCGAGTGGCTGAAAGCGAACGATAAACTGGCGCCAGTAGGCGACAAAGTGACCGATAAGGACTACTTCGGTACCGGTCTGGGGATTGCCGTTCGTCAGGGCAACACTGAGCTGCAGCAGAAGTTCAACGCTGCGCTGGAAAAAGTGAAGAAAGACGGCACCTACGAAACCATCTACAAAAAATGGTTCCAGAAGTAATTCCTGATGAATGAAATTTTTCCTTTAGCAAGCGCCGCCGGGATGACCGTCGGCCTTGCCGTTTGCGCACTGATTATCGGCCTGGTGCTGGCGATGTTCTTTGCGGTGTGGGAGTCCGCGAAATGGTTCCCCGTCGCCTGGACAGGCTCCGCGCTGGTCACTGTGCTGCGTGGACTACCGGAAATTCTGGTGGTCCTGTTTATCTATTTCGGCTCCTCGCAGCTGCTGCTTACGCTGTCGGATGGCTTCACTGTCAATCTTGGCTTTGCGCAGATCCCGGTGCAGATGCAGATTGAAAACTTCGACGTCAGCCCGTTCCTGTGCGGCGTGATTGCCCTCTCCCTGCTCTACTCGGCGTACGCGTCGCAAACCCTGCGCGGTGCGCTGAAAGCCGTGCCGCAGGGGCAGTGGGAGTCGGGTCAGGCGTTGGGTATGTCGAAATCAGCGATCTTCTTCCGTCTGGTCATGCCGCAGATGTGGCGCCATGCCCTGCCGGGCCTTGGTAACCAGTGGCTGGTGCTGCTGAAAGATACCGCGCTGGTGAGCCTGATCAGCGTTAACGATTTGATGCTGCAAACCAAAAGCATCGCCACCCGTACTCAGGAGCCCTTTACCTGGTACATTGTGGCGGCGGCGATCTACCTGGTGATCACGTTGCTCAGTCAGTACATCCTCAAGCGTATTGACCTGCGGGCGACGCGCTTTGAACGGAGACCAGGCTGATGCTTGAATATTTCCCGGAGCTCATGAAAGGGCTGCACACCAGCCTGACGCTGACCGTGGCGTCCATTATCGTGGCGCTGATCCTGGCGCTCATCTTCACCATCGTCCTGACGTTGAAAACGCCGGTACTGGTATGGATTGTGCGCGGCTACATCACCCTGTTTACCGGTACGCCGCTGCTGGTGCAGATCTTCCTGATTTACTACGGCCCGGGACAGTTCCCGTCGCTGCAGGAATATCCGGTTATCTGGCATCTGCTCTCTGAGCCGTGGCTGTGCGCCCTGATAGCCCTTTCCCTGAACAGTGCGGCCTATACCACCCAGCTGTTCTACGGCGCGATTCGTGCCATCCCGGAAGGGCAATGGCAGTCCTGTGGGGCGCTCGGCATGAGCAAGAAAGACACGCTGGCGATCCTGCTGCCGTACGCCTTTAAGCGTGCGCTCTCCTCTTACTCCAACGAAGTGGTGCTGGTGTTCAAGAGTACCTCTCTGGCCTATACCATCACCCTGATGGAAGTGATGGGCCACGGACAGCTGCTGTATGGACGCACCTATGACGTGATGGTCTTCGGCGCGGCGGGCGTGGTGTATCTGGTCGTGAACGGCCTGTTGACGCTGATCATGCGCCTGATTGAGCGTAAAGCTTTAGCGTTTGAGCGCAGATCGTAGGCCAGGTAAGCGCAGCGCCACCCGGCATGAAGTGCATAAATGTGATTAATCAATGCGGGTAACTTTCTGGTTATCCGCTTTTTTTTGCCATAAAAATAATATTTAATCATTTTTATTGCATATAAATTCATTAACTGGCATTGTACATCCAGGCCGCAGACACGGCGCATCAATAAGACAGACGGGAGCATTACCATGAAAAAGTTAGTTCTGGCCGCATTACTGGCAACGTTCGCCGCAGGCGCATCCGCAGCGGATAAAATCAATTTTGGCGTGTCCGCCACCTATCCGCCGTTTGAATCGCTGGATGCCAGCAACCAGATCGTCGGTTTCGATATCGACCTGGCGAAAGCGCTGTGCAAACAGATGCAGGCAGACTGCACCTTTACCAACCACGCCTTTGACAGCCTGATCCCGTCGCTGAAGTTCAAAAAATACGATGCGGTGATCTCCGGAATGGACATCACCCCAGAGCGCAGCAAGCAGGTAGCGTTCACCGACCCGTACTACGCCAACTCGGCGGTAGTGATTGCGAAGAAAGGGGCGTATAAATCCTTCGACGAGCTGAAAGGCAAACGCATCGGGATGGAAAACGGCACCACGCACCAGAAATACCTGCAGGACAAACATCCTGAAGTGAAAACCGTGGCCTATGACAGCTATCAGAATGCGATTATCGACCTGAAAAATGGCCGTATTGATGGTGTCTTCGGCGATACCGCCGTGGTCAACGAGTGGCTGAAAACCAACCCGCAGCTGGGCACGGCGACCGAGAAAGTGACCGATCCACAGTACTTCGGTACCGGCCTCGGCATCGCGGTACGTCCGGATAACAAAGCCTTGCTTGCAAAACTGAACGGCGCACTGAAAGCGATTAAAGCTGACGGTACGTACCAGAAAATCAGCGAGCAGTGGTTCCCGCAGTAAGGTGTTTTGCCGGGTGACGGCTTCGCCTTACCCGGCCTACGAGGGGGGTTTTGTAGGCCGGATAAGCACAGCGCCACCCGGCAATTCTCACAACGGCACAAAGAACCTGAATCGTGCCCCACTCACCGACTCCATCAGCCTTATTCCACCGCCGTGCAGCTCCAGCATCCGTTTGACGATTAACAGCCCTAACCCGCCGCGGTTCTCCCGCGAGGCCTGAGTGTTCAACGCTGAAGGCCGCTGGAACAGATCGTCGCGCAGCGACGCATCCACGCCCGTACCGCTGTCAGCCACTTCGACCTGAAGCTGTTCATTCTCCTGCCAGACCGCCAGACGAATTTCCCCGCCGGTCGGCGTATGACGCATTGCGTTATCCAGCAAATTGGTCACCACGCGCTCGATCATTGACACATCGGCATTGACCAGCGGCAACGGCCCAGGCACGTCAATATGCAGATTGACCTCTCGCGTGCGGGCAGTGAGCTCAAACTTCTGCGCCACGTCGGAAATCAGCTCCCCCATCGCGAAACGCTCGCGCTGCGGTTTAATGCCGCCGTGCTCAAGACGCGCCAGCTCAAACAACTGCTGGGAAAGATGGCGTACCTTTTGCCCCTGACGCAGGGCGGTGGCGAGATATTGCTGGTGCTCCTGAGGCGTCAGCGTGGTGGATTTCAGCGACAGCGTTTCCAGATAACCCAGCAGAGAGGTCAGCGGCGTGCGGAGATCGTGCGAAATATTGGCGATAAACTCCCGGCGCTGGCGATCGCTGTCGGCCAGCTGATCCCACTGGCGGGTGATTTTGCGCGCCAGCTCGATAAAACTGTTGCGCAGGCGTGCCACTTCGTCATTGGCCGCGACGTCCGGCGGCTCTGCTGCCAGCAGCCTGATTGCGCTAATGCTGTCCTGCTCAAGCCCGGTGACCTCTTCCGTCAGGCGTTTAACCGGACGCGTCACCCAGTACCAGACCAGTAATCCCGCCAGCAGGCCGAACAGTGCAACCCACAGCAATGACCAGAGCACCGTGCTCCACAGCGCCTTATGCCAGGCCATGTCCGCCAGCGCATTCGACTCCTCGCCCTGCAAAATAATGTACAGGTAGCCCTTAAGCTCACCGTCCTGACGCAGCGGCGTGGCGCTGAAGACTTTTTTGTTCTGGCTGCGCGGATCGTCGCCCAGTACCGGGATGGCGGTGCCGCTCAGGAAGGTCTGAACCGGTGCCAGATCGATTTTTTGCCGCTGAATATGCCCCGGCGGGGCGGCATCGGCCAGGATGTCGCCGTCGGGTGAGACAACATAGAGCTCCACGCTCGGATTAAAGGTCATCAGACGGTCAAAGAGCGGTTTCAGCGAACTGCGGTCAACCCTGCCCTGCGCGTCGAGAATCGGTTCCCGCTGGACGATCTGCTGCGCCAGTCCGCCCGACAACCGCTGCACCATCGCGTTGCCGTATTGCGTACTGGTGTAGAGCTGTACCGCGCAGGCGACGGTGGCGCAGAGCATCATCAGCAGAATGAACAGCAGCGTCAGGCGCTGGCTGAGGCTAAAGCGACGCATCAGGCGTTGGCTCCGCAAATTTGTATCCCTTACCCCAGACGGTGCGAACGATTTCCGGCTCGGCAGCGTCCTTCTCAATCTTGATGCGCAGGCGGTTGATATGGGTGTTGACGGTATGCTCATAGCCTTCGTGCTGATAACCCCAGACCTGCTCCAGCAGCGCCAGACGGGAAAACACCTCGCCAGGGTGGCGGGCAAAGAAGTAAAGCAGTTCGAATTCGCGCGGGGTGAGATCCACCACCTGTCCGTGGAGCAGGACGCTGCGCGCCAGCGGGTCGATCGTCAAACCGTGCGCCTGAATTTGCCCGTCCGTTTGTGCCTGCCCCATCGCCTGCTGACGGCGGAACAGCGCTTTAATGCGGGCAATCAGCTCCTGCACCGAAAACGGCTTAGCCAGATAGTCATCGGCACCGGTTTCCAGCCCGGTAATGCGGTCGGTTTCGCTGCTGCGGGCGCTGATGATGATGACCGGCAGGTAGCGCGTCATCTGACGGATGCGTCGGCAAATCTCCAGCCCGTCAACGTTTGGGAGCATCAGGTCGAGGATCACCGCATCCCACGACTGTTTTTCCAGGCGCTGCAGGGCGTTGCCCCCGTCGGGCTCGTGGGTGATGGCGTAGCCTTCGTCTTCTAAATTGAGTCGCAGAAGCGCCGCGATATCGTGGTCGTCTTCCACCAGCAGGATGTGCTTCATGGGTAAGCCTTCAATCATTTCTTATGACGTAAGCTTACCTGATTTCGAGCGGGGGAAGAGTTCACATTTTGTTGAACATTGTGCCGGGTTCATGCCGGGTGGCGGCTACGCCTTACCCGGCCTACGGGTTAACAACGTCAACACTTCGTAATGCGCGGTATGCGGGAACATATCGAAAAGCTGAACGCGTTCAATGCGGTAGCCCGGCAGGCTGGCGATATCTTTCGCCATGGTCTGCGCATTGCAGCTGGAGTAGACGATGTAATCCGGTGCCATCTGGCTCAGGTAATCGCAGAGTGCGTTTCCGATGCCCCGTCGCGGCGGGTTGACCAGCACCAGTTCCGGTACATTGCCCTGGCCGGTGGCGAACTGGGTAGAGTCAAGCGCCTGGAAGTGGAGATTCGTTAACCCCAGCCCGGCGGCGGACTGTTTCGCGCAGGCAATCGCTTCAGCAGAGATCTCAATCCCGGTCAGCTGCATTTCAGGCGTGGCGCAGTGCAGGCCGAAACCGCCCACGCCGCAGAACAGATCCCACATATGATGAATGTTTAACGCCCGAACCCAGTCACGGGCGGTGGCATACAACGCACTCGCGACGGTCGGGTTGGTCTGGAAGAAGCTTTGCGGGCGGATCCACAGCGGTACGCCGTTGAAATTTTCGGCCAGCGCAGGCTGTTCGGTGAAGAAGATCTCTTTCTCCCCTTCCATAATCGCCATGTGCACCGGCTGTATGTTTGCCGTAATGACCTTAAGCTGCGGCAGTTGCGCCTGCAGCCACGGCAGCGCCGCGCGAAGCTGCGCCAGCTTCGCTTCCGAGCGCAGCACAAAACGCAGCATCATGCCGCCGTCTAGCTGGCTTTCCGTCAGCAGGAGATATTTCAGCTCGCCGCGCTTGCGGGCGACGTGGTAGGGCGTTAACCCTGCCCGCGCAATAAACGGTTTGAGTGCGGCAAAGACGGGTTCAAACGACGCGGGATACAGCGGGCAGTCGGTTAAGTCTTCCGGCGTGCCGTCGCGGTGCAGCATCCCCAGCAGCGGTTTTTCGACGCTGCCGCTGACCACCATTTTGGCTTTGTTGCGAAAGCCCTGCTCCGGTCCGCTGATGGGTGCGCACCACTCCCCCACCGCGTGTTCAACTAGCAGCTGTTGCAGGTCGGCCATTTTGGCGGTGAGTTGTTGAGAGACCGGCTGTTCTATCCACTGACAGGAGCGGCAGCGTCCGGCGTCATAGAGTGCGCACTGCATATGAAAACCTTAAGAATAACGGGGGCTGCGATTATACACATTATTGCAACTGGAAGAACCGTCGACTGGACGCAGGCACGAACAGGAAGAACAGCACCAGCATATCCGGCAGTTTTTGCAAAAACAGCGCGTGCAAAATCTCGCGTTTTGATCCGCCCGCAATGCTGAACAGTTCGGGATAGCCATACCCCAGCGAGGCGGCCCACAGGTAGCTGGCGGCGGTCACCTGCGTCAGCAGATAGACCCAGCGCGCCCAGTTGCGCCCTTTGACCAGCGAAAACGCACAGTAGATCTCAATGAACACCAGCACCAGGCTGCTCAGAAAAACCAGCGTCAGATTCCACGTCTGCACGCTGCGGTGAATGAATTCACCGATACCGCGCACGCCCAGGGTATTCAGAATCATCAGCACGTCCAGGCAGCGGATCATAATAATGGCGAGCGCCGCCACCTGTACCAGCGCAGGAACGTTAGGACGAGCGTGCGTAAGCCGTGATTTTTTTAATAATCCCAATGTTTTACTTCCCTGAAAAACAGTGCCGCGTGATACGCGGCACATCACTGGAAATTTTAAATGCTTCAGCCGCGTCTTGCACGCTGGATATCACGCACGCGCTGTTTTTCCGCGCGCGCCATCAAATACCAGGCGATAAATCCGACAATTCCGACCACGCCGAGGATAATAGAGGCCAGGGCGTTGATCTCCGGGTTAACCCCCATGCGCACGCTGGAGAAGACCAGCATCGGCAGCGTTGTCGCCCCCGGGCCGGAGACAAAGCTGGCGATCACCAGATCGTCGAGCGACAGGGTAAATGCCAGCAGCCAGCCGGAGATCACCGCCGGCATGATCATCGGCAGGGTAATGATGAAAAAGACCTTCAGCGGGGTCGCGCCGAGATCCATCGCCGCCTCTTCTATCGAGCGATCCAGCTCGCGCAGACGCGAGGAGATCACCACGGCGACATAGGCGGTACAGAACGTGACGTGCGCCAGCCAGATGGTGAGCATGCCGCGATCCGCCGGCCAGCCAATGGCATGCGCCAGCGCCACGAACAGCAGCAGCAGCGCAAGGCCGGTAATCACGTCCGGCATGACCAACGGCGCGGTGATCATAAAGGCGAAGCCGTTCGAACCGCGAAAACGGCCGAAACGCACCATCACCAGCGCGGCGATGGTGCCCAGAACAGAGGCCATCGTTGCCGCCAGTGCGGCGATGGTCAGGCTCAGCCCTACCGCGCTCATCATTGCATCGTCGTGGAACAGCTCACTGTACCAGCGCGTCGACCAGCCCGCCCAGACCGTCACCAGTTTGGAACTGTTGAACGAGTAGATCACCAGCATCAGCATCGGCGCATACAGGAAGGTAAAGCCGATCGCCAGGATCGCAATTCGCCACGGGGAGCGCACTACCGGTAAGTTATTCATCCGTGGTCTCCCATCTGTTTCTGCTGATGTTTGTGGAACCACATGATCGGCACGATCAACAGCAGCAGCATGATAATCGCCACCGCAGACGCCACCGGCCAGTCGCGGTTATTGAAGAACTCCTGCCACAGCACGCGGCCAATCATGATGCTGTCCGGCCCGCCGAGCAGTTCCGGGATCACAAACTCCCCTACCGCCGGAATAAAGACCAGCATCGACCCGGCGATAATCCCGCCTTTGGTCAACGGGACAATGACGCTGAAGAAGGTTTTCAGTGGACGCGCACCGAGGTCAAGCGAGGCTTCCACCAGCGAGTAATCTATCCGCGTCAGCGCCGTATAGATCGGCAGAACCATAAACGGCAGATAGGCATACACAATGCCAATATAGACCGCGAGGTTGGTGTGCAGGATCGTCAGCGGCTGATCGATAACCCCAAGCCACATCAGGACGTTATTCAGCACGCCGTTGTTTTTCAGGATCCCCATCCAGGCGTAAACGCGGATCAGGAATGAGGTCCACGACGGCAAAATCACCAGCAGCAGCAAGATATTACGCGTCGAGGGTTTACTGTGCGCCACGGCCCACGCCAGCGGATAGCCCATCACCAGACAGCAGAGCGTCGAGATCGCCGCCACCTGCAGCGACTGCAGATAGGCTTCAATATAGAGCGGGTCCTCGGTGAGCTGCAGGAAGTTACCGAGGTTTAAGGTCAGCGTCAGCTGCCCGTCTGCCCACTCCCACAGGTCGGTATACGGCGGGATCGCCCGCGCCATCTCCGCCAGGCTGATCTTGAAAACGATCAGGAATGGCAGCAGGAACAGCAGGATCAGCCACACGTAAGGCATGGCAATCACCAGCTTGCGGCCGTGCTTCATCTTAAGGCGCGTCAGCCAGCTGGCTGCGCGGGCTGGAGGTTCAAGTGTACTCATTGGCCGCTCCTTATACCGTCAGCACGACACAACTGTCAGCATCCCAGCACAGGCGCACTTCGTCACCCCAGGTCGGCTGACCTTTGCGGTAGCGATGTTCGTTTTGCAGCTGGGCGCTCAGCATCTGACCGCTTTTCAGACGCACATGATAGATAGACAGATCGCCCAGGTAAGCAATGTGCACCACTTCACCCACGGCGAAGTTATAGCCATCGGCTGGCGGATCGTCACAGAGCATGATCTTCTCCGGACGCAGCGCGACGTAGACCGGCACGTTGTCCACCACGGCGCTGTCAGGATCGACCTTGAGCGGATGCTGCAGACCCGGCGATTCAATGACCAGGCCATCCTCCTGACGCTCTTTCAGTAGCCCTTCGAAGACGTTGACCGAGCCAATGAACTCGGCGCTGTAGCGGGTGGTCGGATGCTCATAAATTTCCTCCGGCTCGCCAATTTGCACAAACTTCCCGCGGTTCATGATCGCAATACGTCCGGCCATGGTCATGGCTTCTTCCTGGTCGTGGGTCACCATCACGCAGGTCACGCCGACGCGCTCAAGAATATCCACCACTTCCAGCTGCATACGGTCACGCAGTTTTTTATCCAGAGCCCCCATCGGCTCGTCGAGCAGCAGCAGTTTCGGGCGTTTTGCCAGGCTTCTGGCGAGCGCCACGCGCTGGCGCTGGCCGCCTGAAAGCTGGTGCGGTTTACGCTTCGCGAACTCCTGCATGTGGACCAAACTCAGCATCTCGGCCACGCGCGCGGTGATTTCGGCTTTTGGCAATTTATCCTGCTTCAGGCCAAAGGCGATGTTCTGCTCCACCGTCATGTGCGGGAACAGTGCGTAGGACTGGAACATCATGTTAATCGGGCGCTGGTACGGCGGCACGCTGGAGAGATCCACGCCATCAAGCATGATTTGCCCGGCCGTGGGTTGTTCAAAACCGGCTAACATACGCAGCAGGGTTGATTTGCCACAGCCCGATGCGCCCAGTAGCGCGAATATTTCGCCTTTATAGATAGTCAGGCTGACGTCGTCCACGGCATGCTGGCCATCGAAAGATTTGGTGAGGTTACGAATTTCAAGAAGCGGGGTCAGCGCTTTACGGACTTTCGCCTGCGGGCGGGGGATCGCGTCATTCACGGGGTGCTCTCCGGCAGAAATCAAATCATGGTGCAGGCGCACCAGAACGGTGCGCCTGTTGCCGGGGGCGCTTCGCTTGCCCGGCCTGTGACAAAGGGTTACTTACCGCTTTTAACCTTGGTCCACGCACGTGTACGTACGCGATCAATTTTTGGATCCTGTACTTTCAGGGTGAAGAGCTTGGCGAACACGTCCGCTGGCGGATAAATTGCCGGATTACTGCGGATCGCTTCACTCACCAGCGGCACGGAAGCCTTGTTACCGTTGGCGTAATAAACGTGGTCGCTGATGTGGGCGATTACTTCCGGACGCATAAGGTAGTTAAGGAACTGATACGCTTCGTCTTTGTTTTTCGCATCAGCCGGCATCGCGAAGACGTCGAAGAAGGCCAGCGCCCCCTCTTTCGGGATGAAGTAGGACACATTCACGCCGTTTTTCGCCTCTTTCGCGCGGTTCGCCGCCTGCCACACGTCCCCGGCCCAGCCAATCGCAACGCAGATGTCACCGTTCGCCAGGTCGTTGATGTACTGGGAAGAGTGGAAATAGCGAATGTTTGGACGCAGCTTCAGCAGCAGATCGGTCGCCGGACCGGTGTAGTCATCCGCCTTGTTGCTGTTCGGATCTTTGCCCAGATAGTTCAGCACGGTGGCAAAGATCTCTTCTGGCGCGTCCAGGAAAGAGACGCCGCAGCTTTTCAGCTTCTCAAGGTTTTCCGGCTTCAGCACCACGTCCCAGCTGTCCAGCTTGACGTCCGGGCCCAGCGCCGCTTTAACTTTATCCACGTTGTAGCCGATACCGGTGGTCGCCCACAGGTAAGGCATGGCGTATTTGTTATCCGGGTCATGCTTAGCCACCAGCTTCAGGACTTCTGGATCGAGGTTTTTCCAGTTCGGTAATTTGCTTTTGTCCAGTGGCTGGAAGACACCCGCGGTCAGCTGACGCTCCAGGAAGCTCGCGGAAGGCACGACCAGGTCAAACCCGGTGCTGCCTGCCATCAGTTTTCCTTCCAGCACTTCGTTGGAATCGAAAACGTCGTAGACCACTTTAATGCCGGTCTCTTTCTCAAAATTGGCCACGGTGTCCGGCGCAATATAGTCAGACCAGTTATAAACGTGCAGCGTTTTTTGTTCCGCAGCGAGCGTGCCGGCAGAGACGGCCATCAGAGCACCCGCAACCAGACCCGATAACCATTTTTTATTCAAGGCGATCATAGTGTTATTCCTTCTGAAAGCTCGTTAACAAACGAACTAAAACTGTGCAATCTGGATATATGCAAAAATCATGCATAGTTTGTCGCTCTGCTCAAAATAAAAAGAAACCTCTTTACCCGGCAGGATCCGCTCGCTTTTTGAAGCATCGCAAGAATAACTGTAGCCCGTGTCTCCGGCTATAGCCCAGACGAAAAAACGCCTTTTATCAATTTTTTATGCAGGTTTAGTCTACGTGATAAGCCGAAACGGCCTTTGGGGAGGTGAAAAATTCTTTAAAGAAAGGTTAAAAGCAGCAGAAAAAATGGCCTTATGCAGCCGCCATGGCAGCGACTGCGCAAAAGTCAGACAGCCTTAGTGAAGAAAATTGGGAGATGCATCATTATTCTCTGCATCATCTTCCGCGCTATACAGCAGATGGTGTGCATTGGCTTCCATCATGACCATGGAAATTTGCTCTTCACTCAAGCGCATAAACCAGGCGAACTGCTTGAAGGAGAGCCCTGCCCCGGAGAATAAAGACTGGCAAACGACCAGTTTTGGCAGATTATCATCCTGTATATCGAGAAATGCTTTCACCGTCAAAGAACTGGCATTGATGGCCGACAGGTCGGAGGCCAGCGCCAGTAGCGCAGACGGCTTCACTTCGGCCAGCGCGGAGAAAAGGATCACGTCGTTAATCAGATCGATTTTGGCATCAAAAATACCGTCGAAATTTTGCATATGAGGCAGATGCAGCGCCTGGCAGGAATCACATTCAAAGAACGTAATACCGGCATCATCGAGCCATTGACGTAACGTATCCAGTGTTGGTACGACCTGTAAATCCATCGCGGTGCAGCCTCTCTAATAAAAACTTCGCATAGATTACGCAAAAAGTGCGTTCAATGCCATTTAACCGCCCGTTTTCAGACAGTAGCCCGGCGTGGCATGACGCTCGATCCATGTGATCATTTTACCTGCAATATCGACCCCCGTGGTTTTTTCCACGCCTTCCAGCCCCGGTGAGGCATTCACCTCCATGACCAGCGGCCCGCGCGTCGCCCGCAGGAGGTCAACGCCCGCCACGTCCAGCCCCAACGTTTGCGCGGCTTTTACGGCAATGTCCCGCTCGCGATCGCTAATATCAGCCACTCTCGCTATGCCGCCGCGGTGAAGGTTAGAGCGGAAATCGCCCTCTTTGGCCTGACGCTCAATGGCCGCCACCACTTCATTTCCAACCACGAAACAGCGAATATCACGCCCTTTCGCCTCTTCGATATACTCCTGCACCAGAATGTGCGCATTCAGTCCCCGAAAGGCGTCGACCACACTTTCTGCAGCCTGCCGCGTCTCCGCCAGCACCACGCCGATACCCTGCGTGCCTTCTACCAGCTTGATCACTAAAGGCGCGCCGCCCACCATGTCGATCAGATCGCTGGTGTCGTCCGGCGAATGGGCTATTCCGGTAACGGGGAGATCGATCCCCTGACGGGCAAGCAGCTGCAGCGAGCGCAACTTGTCGCGGGCGCGGGAAATGGCCACGGATTCATTGAGCGGATAGCTGCCCAGCATCTCAAACTGGCGCAGCGCGGCGGTGCCGTAATAGGTGATCTGGGAGCCGATACGCGGGATCACCGCATCAAAATGCGGCAGCTTGCGGCCTTTGTAGTGTATAGATGAAGCGGCGGGGTCGATGTTCATATAGCAGGACATCGGGTCAAGGATCTCAACCTGATGTCCGCGTTTTGCCGCCGCTTCTCGCAGGCGTTTACATGAATAGAGCGTTCCATCCCGGGACAATATGGCAATTTTCACCCTGCACCTCTCTGAAGACATGGAAAAAGCCTTCATATCATACAGAATGGACTATCGCGTCGCCCAGCCCTGTTTATGCAGATAATCGAGAATAAACGGGCGATTTTCTTTAATGATGGTGCGGCGAATGTGGTCGCTCCAGGTATCGCGGCGGTTATTGCTGTCACGCGTCAAATAGTAATTCGCCAGCTCTTCATCATAGTGATTCAGGACGTCACGATCGACCGGCTGGTAGTGGTTCTCGTGCACCAGCATTGCCGCAGGAATACGCGGTTTCAGGTCCGGATTATCCGCCGGCCAGCCGAGGCAGAGGCCAAACAGCGGCAGTACATGTTTTGGCAGCTTCAGCAGTTCGGTGACGCTTTCAATGTTGTTACGCAACCCGCCGATATAGACCCCGCCTAGTCCCAACGATTCCGCCGCCGTAAAGGCGTTTTGCGCCATCAGCGCGGTATCCACGACACCCAGCAGCAGCTGTTCGGCGAGCCCCAGTTGCGCTTCAGGGCAAATCTGCAGATGGCGGTTAAAGTCGGCACAAAATACCCAGAACTCGGCGGCCTGGGCCACATGCTTCTGCCCGCCGGTCAGCGTCACCAGCTGTTCACGCATCGCCGGGTCGGTAATGCGAATAATGGAGCTGCACTGCAGGAAACTGGAGCTGGAGGTCGCCCTTGCGCTGTTAATAATGGCGGTACGCTGCGCCTCGGTGATCGGCTCATCGGTGAAGTGGCGAATGGAACGGTGGGAAAGGAGCAGGTCAATCGTGGGTGTCATCTTCTCTCTCTTTGCTTGCTTAAAACGTATGGCAGCCAGTATAGGCAATGATCTGCGCGGTGTAATTGGCGAAACATAGCTCATAGGTATTATAACGACAGGCGAAACCTTCTTTAATGACGACAGGTTATGGGGCACTATACGTGTCATTCGCCGTCAGGCTTGTTTTTTGAGGAGAGAGAAATGTTTGCAGTAATTTTTGGTCGTCCAGGGTGCCCTTACTGTGTGCGCGCAAAAGAGCTGGCTGAGAAACTGACCGCAGAACGCGATGACTTCAATTTCCGCTATGTGGACATCCACGCGGAAGGCATCACCAAAGCCGATCTGGAAAAAACAGTCGGTAAGCCGGTTGAAACCGTCCCACAGATCTTCCTCGATCAGAAACACATCGGCGGTTGCACCGACTTTGAAGCCTACGCCAAAGAACATCTTGGCCTGTTTGCCGAGCAGTAATGAAAGGACGCCCTCACCCTGAGGGCGTTTTTATTTGTGGTGCCGTCGGTGCTGAATCAGGCTGCGCACAAATAGGTAGCAGAGCGCGCCAAGGGCACACCAGAATATGGCACTTAGCAACCACGCCAGCTCCTGCCAGAAACTCCGCGTTGAAACATACAGCAGGCGCATTAGCAGCAGACATAATGGCGCTGCAAGTATCGCCCCCAGTAACGGTTTCACCACTTCCCCTTTACGGGAGAGAAAACTGGCGGCGGCTCCCGGTAGCGTGAAGAAGAGCAACCCCAGCTCCGGATGCCCGGACGCCCTGAATGCGCCCTTCACATTAAATGCGAGCGACATGCATACGACCGTGAACAGCAAAAAGCAGCTGATCACCCCCGCCCAGTTTCGTTTCATATTCAAACAATCCTCCTGACTTATCTCTATCAAATACACTTTCGTCGGGTAGACGCCCAGTCAGATAAAGCAATGCGGCAATCCTTGCCAAAGTACGCACAGGGTGATGCGATAATCAGTAGCTGTCAGTAGCTAATGCGATTAAACTACACGCCAGCTAATGTTTTAGGGAATAAAGCAGGAAACAGGGAGCGTTAACGCCTTTCCCTGACCCAGAAAACAGTAGCCCAAAAAGTCCTTTCATTCAACAACTTACTGGTAAACAAGAAGTTAGCCTCCGTGAATATAAACGTCGCAGACTTGTTAAATGGGAATTACATCCTGTTATTATTTGTGGTACTGGCGCTGGGTCTTTGCCTGGGTAAATTGCGCCTGGGATCGGTTCAACTTGGTAATTCCATTGGCGTTTTAGTCGTCTCCTTATTATTAGGCCAGCAGCACTTCACCATTAACACGGACGCGCTCAACTTAGGTTTTATGTTGTTTATTTTTTGTGTTGGCGTGGAAGCAGGACCGAACTTTTTTTCGATTTTCTTCCGCGACGGCAAAAATTATCTGATGCTGGCACTGGTGATGGTCGGCAGCGCACTGCTGATCGCCTTAGGGCTGGGTAAGCTGTTTGGCTGGGATATCGGGTTAACGGCCGGTATGCTGGCAGGCTCCATGACCTCTACGCCAGTGCTGGTGGGTGCAGGCGATACCCTGCGCCATTCGGGCATGGCTGGCGCACAGCTTTCGACCGCGCTCGACCACCTGAGCCTGGGCTATGCCCTGACCTATCTGATTGGTCTGGTGAGCCTGATTGTCGGCGCGCGCTATCTGCCAAAACTGCAGCATCAGGATCTACAGACCAGTGCCCAGCAAATCGCCCGTGAGCGCGGGCTGGATACCGACAGCAAACGTAAAGTCTACCTCCCGGTGATCCGCGCCTACCGCGTCGGACCTGAGCTGGTGGCATGGGCAGACGGGAAAAATCTTCGTGAGCTGGGGATTTACCGCCAGACCGGGTGCTACATCGAACGTATCCGCCGTAACGGCATTCTGGCGAACCCGGACGGTGACGCGGTGCTGCAGATGGGCGACGACATCGCGCTGGTGGGTTACCCGGACGCGCACGCCCGTCTCGACCCAAGCTTCCGAAACGGCAAAGAGGTGTTCGACCGCGATCTGCTCGACATGCGCATCGTCACCGAAGAGATCGTGGTGAAAAACCATAACGCCGTTGGCCGTCGTCTGGCGCAGCTCAAGCTGACCGACCACGGCTGCTTCCTTAACCGCGTAATCCGCAGCCAGATTGAGATGCCCATCGACGACAACGTCGTGCTCAACAAAGGCGACGTTTTGCAGGTCAGCGGCGACGCGCGACGCGTAAAAACCGTTGCCGACCGCATCGGCTTTATCTCCATTCACAGCCAGGTCACTGACCTGCTGGCCTTCTGCGCCTTCTTTATTGTGGGCCTGATGATCGGGATGATCACCTTCCAGTTCAGCAACTTCAGTTTCGGCATCGGTAACGCCGCCGGTCTGCTGTTTGCCGGGATCATGCTGGGCTTCCTGCGAGCGAACCATCCGACGTTCGGTTACATTCCGCAAGGTGCGCTGAACATGGTGAAAGAGTTCGGTCTGATGGTGTTTATGGCGGGTGTCGGCTTAAGCGCCGGCAGCGGCATTGGGCACAGCCTGGGTGCCGTGGGCTGGCAGATGCTGGTTTCCGGCCTTATCGTCAGCCTGGTGCCGGTGGTGATCTGCTTCCTGTTTGGTGCCTACGTGCTGCGCATGAACCGCGCCCTGCTCTTCGGAGCAATGATGGGGGCGCGTACCTGTGCCCCGGCCATGGAAATTATCAGCGACACCGCGCGCAGCAACATTCCGGCGCTGGGCTATGCAGGCACCTACGCTATCGCCAACGTACTGCTGACGCTGGCAGGTACGCTGATCATCATCATCTGGCCAGGACTCGGATAACTCTGAAGTTTGCGCGTAATGAAAAAATTTTTGTTACGCGCAGAACTTTTTTATCAGGGGGCAGTCATAACTAGTGCCACTGCTTTTCTTTGATGTCCCCAATTTGTGGAGCCCATCAACCCCGCCGTTTTGGTTCAAGGTTGATGGGTTTTTTGTTGCCTTAAATAAACCCCAACAAAGAATAACCAAAGCCCGTTATCCAGCTTTTCTAAACGTGGGCATACGTAATGCCAGGCTTAACGAGCGATGTCTAAGCGTTTCCCTCACCCGCAATCCTCCCTACCATCGCCCGAATCTCGTCCCGGGTTAACGGCTCCCGGTCGGTCACATAGTGCAGCGTCATCCCTTCGATAAACGCATCCAGCGCGCGGGTGGTAACCGGATCGAACCACTGCTCCAGCGTAGTCTGGCTCATCTTCATCCAGTCCTGCATCACCGTTTTGAGCGCCGCGCTGCGGTGCATAAAGGCGTAAAGCTGGTACATCAGCGCCATGTTGTGCGGCGTCGTCACCTGCGAACTGTGGATCAGGGTGGTGATGGACTCGCACGCCATTTCAGGCCCGGTGACGCCCGCAAAGAAATCCCGATACTGCTGCGACATCTGTTGCGTAAACCATGTGAACGCTTCCTCCAGCAGTGGCTCCATACCGTCGAAATAGTAGGTCATCGACCCCAGCGGCACGCCCGCGCAGGCGGCGATTTTACGGTGCGTGACGGCGTGAATACCGTGCTCGGCAATGGTATCGAGTGTTGCCTGCAGGATCTTCTCCCGGCGATGCGGATCGTTCGGTGGTCTGCTCATAAATTCCTCACGTGGTTTGTGTACAAATGTACACAAACTTGCTAGTGTTGTCGCTATTATTGTACTTCTGGTGCTACCCCAATGACGCTGACCTCTCCCCGTAAAACCCTGCAGCTCCGCATGTGGGCGCTATTTATGTTCTTCTTTATTCCCGGTCTGCTGATGGCCTCCTGGGCCACGCGCACGCCCGCCATTCGCGATATTTTGTCTGTCTCTACGGCTGAGATGGGCATCGTGCTGTTCGGCCTGTCGATCGGTTCCATGAGCGGCATTCTCTGTTCCGCATGGCTGGTGAAGCGCTTTGGTACGCGAGCTGTGATCCGCACCACCATGTGCTGCGCGGTGTTCGGGATGGTGGTATTGAGCATCGCGCTGTGGTTTGCCTCGCCGGTGTTGTTCGCGCTGGGGCTGACGGTATTTGGCGGCAGCTTCGGTTCTGCGGAGGTAGCCATCAACGTTGAAGGGGCGGCGGTCGAACGTGAGATGAACAAAACCGTGCTGCCCATGATGCATGGCTTCTATAGCCTCGGTACGCTGGCCGGTGCGGGCGTGGGAATGGCGCTGACGGCCACGGGTGTGACCGCCAATCTGCATATCCTGCTGGCGGCGCTGGTGTGCATCATTCCGATCCTCACCGGCATCCGGGCCATCCCGGACGGCACCGGTAAAAACTCCGCTGACGAACGCTCGTCAGCCGAAAAAGGACTCCCCTTCTACCGCGATTTCCAGCTGATGCTGATCGGCGTGGTGGTACTGGCGATGGCGTTTGCAGAAGGCTCCGCCAACGACTGGCTGCCGCTGCTGATGGTGGACGGTCACGGCTTTAGCCCGACCTCCGGCTCGCTGATTTACGCCGGGTTTACGCTGGGGATGACCGTCGGGCGCTTCACCGGCGGCTGGTTTATCGACCGCTACAGCCGCGTGGCGGTGGTGCGCGCCAGCGCCCTGCTGGGCGGCCTGGGGATTGCGATGATTATCTTTGTGGACGTGGACTGGATTGCCGGCGTCTCGGTGATCCTCTGGGGACTGGGGGCGTCACTCGGCTTCCCGCTGACCATTTCCGCCGCCAGCGACACCGGGCCGGATGCCCCGACGCGCGTCAGCGTGGTGGCGACAACGGGCTACCTCGCCTTCCTGGTGGGGCCGCCGCTGCTCGGCTTCCTGGGTGAACACTACGGGCTGCGCAGCGCCATGCTGGTGGTGTTAGGGTTGGTGATCATCGCCGCGCTGGTGGCGCGCGCGGTGGCAAAGCCGGAAACGAAACAAACGACACTGGAGAAGGGATATGAGCGTTAAACTGATCGCCGTCGACATGGATGGCACATTCCTGAGCGATGCCAAGACCTATAACCGCCCGCGCTTTCTGGCGCAGTACGCCCGCATGAAGGCGCAAGGCATTCGCTTCGTGGTCGCCAGCGGCAACCAGTACTACCAGCTGATCTCCTTTTTCCCGGAGATTGCGCATGAAATTGCGTTCGTCGCTGAGAACGGCGGCTGGGTCGTGAGCGCCGGAGAGGATGTCTTTAACGGTGAATTGTCGAAAGCCCATTTCGAGACCGTCGCGAATGTATTAAACGACGTTCCGGGCATTGAGATTATCGCCTGCGGAAAAAACAGCGCCTATACGCTGAAATGCTATGACGATAACTTTAAGGATATCGCCGCGAAGTACTATCACCGGCTCGAAATGGTGAGTGATTTCGACAACCTGAACGACATTTTCTTCAAGTTTGGGCTGAACGTGTCAGACCATGAAATTCCGCGCATCCAGGCGATGCTGCATGAAAAGCTTAACGACATTATGGTGCCCGTGACAACCGGCCACGGCAGTATCGACCTGATTATCCCCGGCGTGCACAAAGCCAACGGTCTGCGGATCCTGCAACAGCGCTGGGGCATAGAGGACAGTGAAGTGGTTGCCTTCGGTGACAGCGGCAACGACGTGGAGATGTTGCGTCAGTCCGGGTTCAGCTTCGCGATGGCGAATGCCAGACCGCATATTAAAGCAGTGGCGCGGTTTGAAGCGCAGCATAATAACGAGGAAGGTGTGCTGGATGTGATTGAGAAGGTGTTGAACGGGGAGGCACCGTTTAATTGATATCGTGCGGTCTGGTGCCTTCACCCTAACCCTCTCCCTGTGGGAGAGGGAATAAACAGATTACGGTTGCAGGGCGTTGCCGACGCGTTTGTCCTTCAGGAACACCATCATCAGGCCAACCCACAGCACGCCGTTGGCGAGGTTAAACAGACTGAACAGACCGTTGCCACCCATCGCGTAAGCGTGCTTGCTCACCTCGATACCGACGGTAAAGATCAGCATCTGCAGCATACCCATCGCCGCGGACACCGTGCCTTTACTCATCTCGCTGGCAAACAGCGTCAGGCGCACCAGCCCGGCGTTCGCCACGCCAATCCCGAAAGCATAAAGGCTGAGCCCCGCCGTCATCCACAGATAAGCGTGGGATGACGCAACGGTCGCCACCGCGGCCAGAATCAGCCCTGCTGCAATCGGCCAGCCACCCATAATAATCAGTGAACGCACGGTGCGGCGTGACGTCAGACGTGCCAGCACCAGGTTACCGATAATCAGCGCGCCAAAAATCGGCACCTGCAGCAGACCGTACTCGTAGCTGCTGAGCTTTTCACCGCTGATGATAATGACCGGAGACTGCGCAATCCACGCCAGCAGCGGCAGGCTCACAAACCCGGTCGCCAGCGCCCCCGCCAGAAAGCGGCCATTCTTCAGCACTTCTTTGTAATCCCGGCCCAGCTCCTTGAGCGAGAGTTTTTCACCCAGACGGGTCGCCGTTTCCGGCATTGCGCGGTGCAGGCCAAAGAACGCGATAGCGGCGAGAAACGCAAAGAGGATAAACATCCCTTCCCAGGGCGCAACATGTACCCACGCGGCGCCCACCAGCGGCCCGAGTAAAGGGGCAATCAGCGCCACGTTTGCCATGAGCGCGGTAATTTTGATACACACCGCCTCTTCAAACGACTCCTGAATGGCAGCATACCCCACGGCACCGATAAAGCACAGGCTCACCCCCTGCAGGAAACGCAGCAGGGTAAATTGCTCAATGTTTTGCGCCAGCAGCGTAGCGAGACAGGTGACGATAAACCACACCACGCCGGTCAGCATCACCGGACGGCGGCCAATACGATCCGACAGCGGCCCTAACAGCCACTGTAAAAACATGCCGCCAGCCAGATAGGCGGTCATGGAGGTCGGCACCCATTCAATTCCCGCGTTGTACTGCTCCACAACGGCCAGCATGCCGGGCTGGATCATATCGTTGCCGATATAGGTGGAGAATTCGTAGAGCACCAGACACAGGGGGAAAAGCAACGCCTGACGACCCAGACGTGAACCAGAAGAAGAACGGTTTAACATGCAATCTCTTTAAAATGACAAAATCGCGACGAGTGTAATGAAATGCCGCAGCCCGAGATAGTGATTTATCGAGGATAAACAGAAATAAAGCACATATCGTCTTCGTTTAAGGTTTCCTTAAGTTGACAGATTTATGATAGCCCGATTACTCGTCAACGATCCCAAATTATGGCACTCACTTCCAGCCGTTCAGAATTGTCTAACTTACAGACAAATAAGACAAAACGACTTTACCGCTTACCCTCCCGCTTTTATGGTTATCAGCTTTTCGTGCTGTTAGTCCTTGCCGTGGTGTTTACGTGGCTTTCGCGCGATGAAGCGCTCGACAGATGGATCACTGGTTTTTGGTATGACGCGGCGACGCAGAGCTTCCCGCTGCAGAAAGACCACCTGCTGGATTTGCTCAACCATCGTCTGGCGAAGTACATCGCCATCGCCTTAGGTGCCGTGGCGCTGCTTTACGGCGCTTACAAACGTAACGCCAGGCTGATTACGGCGGCGCTGCTGATGGGGCTTGGCGCGCTGGTAGTGGGCGTACTGAAAAGCATTAGCCACCACAGCTGCCCGTGGGATCTGGTGGAGTATGGCGGGAAGGCGATGTCTTACCCCCTGTTTAGCGCCGTCCCGACAGACAGCGGGCCGGGGCGCTGTTTCCCCGGCGGCCATGCCTCCAGCGGTTTTATGGTGATGGGGCTGTTTTTTGCCTTCTGGCGCGAGCGTCCACGTCTCGCCTGGAGCTTTGTTGCCCTCGGCGTGCTGCTGGGTCTGGCGATGGGCTTCGGTCAGGTGATGCGCGGGGCACATTTTTTCTCTCACAACCTGTGGGCCGGGTGGTGGGTTTGGTTTTCCCAGGTGGCCGTCTACGGGCTGGTTTCCACCCGGTTTGCAAAAGAGTGATAACGCTATGCTAGAGAATCTGAATTATCAGCTGTTTTATCTGATCAACGCCACCCCGGCCTCGCCAGAGTGGATGATTGATTTCGCCACCTTCCTGGCAAAAGATCTGATTAGTATCGTGCCTGTGCTGGCCGCTATCCTCTGGCTCTGGGGCCCTCGCAGTCAGGTGAAGGCACAGCGCCAGCTGGTGATCAAAGTCGCGATGGCGCTCGGGGTCAGCGTACTGGTTAGTTATATTCTCGGCCATGCGTTCCCGCACGATCGTCCTTTTGTCGACCATGTCGGTTATACCTTCCTGCACCACGCGCCGGATGACTCCTTCCCGAGCGATCACGGTACGGTTATCTTCACCTTCGCGCTGGCTTTCCTGTTCTGGCATCGCCTGTGGTCTGGTGCGGTACTGATGGTGGCAGCCGCGGCGATTGCCTGGTCCCGCGTGTATCTTGGCGTCCACTGGCCGCTGGATATGGTCGGCGGTTTCCTGGTAGGACTGATTGGCTGCGTGAGCGCGGCAATCCTGTGGAATCTCTTCGGTGAAGCGCTCTACCGGGGGCTCTCTTCCCTTTATCGCGCCATTTTTGCCCTCCCGATCCGCAAAGGCTGGATACGTGACTAACCCCAACCGGACAGGTTACACTGAGCCCCCGCCCTGCGGGGGCTCATTTTTTTTATCCTGAGGAACTATGGAAACACGACGCGATGACCGCATAGCTCAGCTGCTTCAGGCGCTGAAGCGTAGTGATAAGCTGCATCTTAAGGAAGCCGCCAACCTCCTCGGCGTCTCAGAGATGACCATTCGTCGTGATCTGAACAGCGACAGCGCTCCCGTGGTACTGCTGGGCGGGTACATTGTGCTTGAGCCGCGTAGCGCCAGCCATTATCTGATAAGCGATCAGAAAACGCGTCTGGTGGAAGAGAAACGCAAAGCCGCGCGCCTGGCCGCCACGCTGGTACAGCCGCACCAGACGCTGTTTTTTGACTGCGGCACCACCACGCCGTGGATTATCGAAGCCATCGACAGCAGTATTCCCTTTACCGCCGTGTGTTACTCCCTGAACACCTTTCTGGCGCTGCAGGAGAAACCCGAGTGCCGGGTGATCCTCTGCGGCGGTGAGTTTCACGCCAGCAACGCTATCTTTAAGCCGCTCAACCTGCAGGACACGCTCAGCAACTTATGTCCGGACATCGCGTTCTATTCCGCCGCGGGCGTGAATGTGCGTCAGGGGGCGACCTGCTTTAACCTGGAGGAGCTGCCGGTAAAGCACTGGGCATTAAGCGCCGCGCAATACCATGTGCTGGTGGTCGATCACAGTAAGTTTGGTAAGGTGCGGTCGGCAAGAATGGGCGAGCTGGCGCAGTTTGACGCCATCGTCAGCGATTGCCGCCCGGATGAGGAAATTGTGGCCCATGCGAAGGCGCAGCAGGTGAAGTTGATGTATTGAGAGGGGTGCGGCCTGATGCCCTCACCCCGCCCCTCTCCCACAGGGAGAGGGAGAAAAGCATGATGGATTAGCTGAACCAGCTGCCAAACCAGCTGTGGAATTTCATCAATACGAAATCCCACATCCGGCTGAAGAAGCCACCCTCTTCTACCGCTTCCATCACGATCAGCGGACGCTGTTCAATTGACTTCCCGTTTAACTGGAAATCAATCGTCCCGACCACCTGGCCTTTTTTCAACGGCGCGGTGAGCTGCGGGTCGGTCAGGGTAAAGCTGGCCTTCAGGTTTTTCAGCTGACCGCGTGGAATGGTCACGGAACCGGCTTCTCCCGCCCCGAGATTCACTTCACTCTTATCCCCAAACCAGACGCGCTGGCTGACGAACGTGGCATCCGGTTTAATCGGCGTCACGGTTTCATAGAAACGGAAGCCCCAGGTCAGCAGTTTTTCTGATTCGTTAAACCGGATGCGGTCGTTTTTGGTGCCCAGCACAACCGAGATCAAACGCATGTCGCCCTGCGTCGCAGAGGCCACCAGGTTATAGCCCGCGCCCGCCGTGGTGCCGGTCTTCATGCCGTCCACGTTAACGTTGCTGCTCCACAGGAGACGGTTACGGTTCGGCTGACGAATTTTGTTGAAGGTAAACTCTTTCTCTTTGTGGATCGCGTATTCATCCGGTACGTCGTGGATCAGCGCTTTCCCCAACAGCGCCATGTCGCGCGCGGTACTGAACTGTCCCGGCGCATCCAGGCCGTGAACCGTTTTGAATGTCGTGTTGGTTAAGCCGAGTTTCTGCGCATAGCCATTCATCAAACCAATGAAAGAATCCTGACTGCCGGCCACATAATCGGCCAGCGCGATACACGCATCATTTCCCGACTGAATAATTACCCCTTTGTTCAGATCGGAAACGGACACCTGATCCCCTGGCTTCAGGAACATCACCGATGACCCGCGCAGCGCGGGGTTACCGGTCGCCCAGGCGTCCTTTCCGATGGTGACCATATCGTCCAGCTTGATCTTACCGGCTTTCAAGGCCTGGCCGACCACATAGCTGGTCATGATTTTGGTCAGGCTGGCCGGATCGAGTTTCTCATCGGCATTGCCTTCCGCCAGCACTTTCCCGCTGGCATAGTCCATCAGGATCCAGGCGCGCGCATCCACCGGTGGCGCTTCGGGCGCAGCCTGTTCTGCTGCGTAGAGAGTTGGTGCAAACAGGAAAAGGAGCGCAGAGCCTGCCGCCAGGCTGCGCAGAGAAGTCATTTTTCGCGTCATAAATGCCACCCGAGTGTCCATTCAAAAATTACGTCACATCACCGTGTCGCAAGAAGCGATGAGTAATAGCGCACTAAAACGGTGAAAGAAACCCAGCGAGGGTAAAGTTATTAAAGTTTATGCAATAACATTCATTTACGCTTTGATTCAGGCGATTTTTTTGTCTTCTGTTGCGTAATTGTTAGGTTTATCTCACCATGGCGAAAAAGGTGACCCGGATTCACAACTCATCAGGAGTAAATATGATTACGCTGTGGGGCAGGAACAATTCGACCAACGTGAAGAAAGTGCTCTGGACGCTGGAAGAGCTGGATTTACCGTTTAATCAAATCATGGCTGGCATGGCATTCGGGGTAAACAGAGAGGCCGACTATCTGGCGATGAACCCGAATGGCCTGGTGCCGCTGCTGCGCGATGACGAAACAGACGCAACGCTTTGGGAATCTAACACCATTGTGCGCTACCTCGCCGCCCAGTACGGTCTTGGCCGTCTGTGGGTTGAAAACCCGGCGCTGCGCGCCCAGAGTGAAAAGTGGATGGACTGGGCAAACCAGACGTTCTCTCCTGTTCACCGGGTGATCCTGATGGGACTGGTGAGAACCCCCGAGGCCGAACGCGACTATCCTGCTATTCATGCCGCTCAGGATGCCTGTGAAAACCTGTTTGCCATGATGGATGACGAACTGGCGAAGCACGCCTGGTTCTCCGGCGAGACGTTCGGCGTGGGAGATATTGCCGTGGCGCCGTTTGTCTGGAACCTGACCAATATGGGGCTGAAATGGACGCCGCGCCCTCACCTTGAACGCTGGCTCAAGCAACTGAGCGAGCGTCCGGCGTACCGTAACGTCGTGATGACCCCGGTCACCTGATTACGCACCGGACGGGCTGACTTTTAGCAGTTGCCCGTCCGTTTCATCGGTGAGCACATACAGATACCCGTCCGGCCCCACCCGCACATCGCGAATACGTTGATCCCGATCGCCCAGGATGCGCCCGTCCTCCGTGACCTTGTTTCCGTCCACGCTCAGGACGATAACGTCTTTCTCCTTCAGCGCCCCAATAAACAGTTTGTTTTTCCACTGCGGGAAAACGTCGCTGTTGTAGAACGCCATGCCGCTGACCGCGGGCGAGACTTTCCAGACAAACAGCGGCTTCTCGGTTCCCTCGACGTGTTCACCTTTGGCTTCGGGGATTTTCAGGCCACTGTAATTAATGCCGTGTGTTGCCAGCGGCCAGCCGTAATTTTTGCCTTTCTCCGGGATATTGATTTCATCCCCGCCGCGCGGGCCATGTTCGTTCAGCCAGAGCGTGTCGCTCCACGGATTCATCGCCATTCCCTGCGGGTTGCGAATGCCATAAGACCAGATTTCCGGCCGTGCGCCGGCGGTGTTCACAAAGGGGTTATCCGCAGGGACTTTACCGTCCTCGGTCAGGCGCACCACTTTCCCCTGCAGCTTGTCCAGGTCCTGCGCCGTCGGACGCTGGTTGTTCTCGCCGAGTCCGATAAAGAGGTAGCCTTTGCCGTCAAACACCAGCCGTCCGCCAAAATGGTTACCGGTCGAGAGTTTCGGCATCTGGCGAAACACGACCTGGAATGCCTCGATGCGGGAAAGATCGTCGCTTAAGCGGCCATAACCCACCGTCGTTCCGGCTTTGCCGTCATGCCCTGCTTCGGCGTAACTCAGCCAGACGCGGCGCGACGTTGCAAAATCCGGCGCCAGCACCACGTCCAGCAGTCCTCCCTGACCGTTCGCCCAGACCTTCGGCACGCCGACAATGGGATCGGAAAGCCCTTTTCCGGCCTGCCAGTGTTTGAGCTGCCCGCCCTTGAGGGTGACCAGAAGCCCTTTATTGTCCGGCAGGAACGCCATCGACCAGGGGTGATCGAGTCGGTTTTGCAGCACCTCAACCTTCACCGCCTCTGGCGCCGCAAGAAGTGAAAAGGAAAAGCACAACGCAGGAAGGAAAATCAACGAGGACCGTGGCATGACGCGCTCCTTTTTCGGCATATGGCATAAAGATTAGCCAGTACCTCCGGGCGCGTTACCACTTTTACAAAAGCTTAATCAGAAGGGGGAGTTGCCTCCCCCGGGCTCAGTGTTGCTCAAGCTTCTCGTGCTCGGACAGACACATGATGCATAGAGAGAGCGTTGTCAGGCAGTTTTCAAGCTTCTCCGCGTTTACAGCGATAAAATTCGGGCAGTCGTGGCGTCCGTTCATCAAACATACCCCGGCAATGGAGAGCACCTCAGCGGCACGACGCAGCGCCATTAACTCGCATTCATCGTATTCCGCCCTCAGGATCGGTGCTTTTTCACGCATGAAATTGCAAAGTTCAAACAGATTATCACGCAGATGTTCGCTTTCGCTGACTGACATATAGCCTTTGGCCTTCCTGAGCTGCAGATAAGCGGCCAGGTCGATTCGGGCGTTGATCAGCTTGTTAAGCAGATCGCGTTTCAGTCTGTCAACGGACATACTATTTCCTCCTCTGTCAGCCATGTTGCACAGTCAGAATAAGTTCATTTTTTGTACAGTTTAATGCCTGAGATCAATTATTCTTAACTGATTAACATTATTTACAATGTTACAACCTCTGCCCGACACATCCCGCTTGCAAAGAGTGTATAAATCCCGCCCTGATAACTCCATAATTGATGGATTTTTAATCTGCGAGCAATGTTACGCACCCGCCGAAAATCGGCTTCGTCTCCCTCGGC
>NZ_JTLF01000310.1:0-382 GCF_000798855.1 Enterobacter sp. ZOR0014
AAAATCAGCAGGTATGCTCCCGGTTTGTTGAGCCAGAGAAATTAGCAGACCTGCGTACAAAGCAGGAAATTGAAGTGATGAACGGCAGACCGTGGACGCGTGAGCTCCCTCCGCCGCCGGTATTGCCGCCTTATGGCCCGTTGGAGAAAATATCAGGGCAACTGGAGTCTTTTCGCTATGAGAGATTCAGGGAGTATTTTGGTGCAGATGCCTACCGTACCAGTACCCTGCCGGGTGTTTCTGACGGTCAGCGAGGTGCGGTGGCGGCTGTAGCGATAGTTGCAGGGAGTCCTGGTGTCGGTGCTGCAATGATGGCTGAAAGCGAATCTTCGAATGATTCGGCGGAATATGTGCAGGGGATGATTAATGGTCAGCCATTCCG
>NZ_JTLF01000043.1:0-1799 GCF_000798855.1 Enterobacter sp. ZOR0014
TAGCTGTGTTAGATCATGTTACCGGTAAAATAACACTTTCGGGCTAGTGGATTATCCTACTCAAACTCGTTCCAGGAGCGGCCATCACGGGTGATCATGGCCACCGATGCAACCGGCCCCCAGGTACCCGCCTGATACGGTTTTGGAGCATCCTGATCGGCTGCCCAGGCTTCGGTAATGGAATCGACCCATTTCCACGCCTCTTCCACTTCGTCGCGACGCACGAACAGCGCCTGGATACCACGCATGGTTTCCAGCAGCAGACGCTCATAAGCATCCGCGAGGTGCGTCTGGTTGAAGGTTTCGGAGTAGCTCAGATCCAGTTTGGTGGTCTGCAGGTTATGCTTGTGATCCAGGCCCGGCACTTTGTTGAGGATCTGGATATCAACCCCTTCGTCCGGCTGCAAACGAATGGTCAGTTTGTTCTGCGGCAGCTCCTGCCAGGACTCTTTGAACAGGTTCAGTTCCGGGTTTTTGAAGTAGACGACAACTTCGGAACATTTGGTTGGCAGACGTTTACCGGTACGCAGGTAGAACGGCACGCCCGCCCAGCGCCAGTCATCGATGTCCACGCGGATCGCCACAAAAGTCTCGGTGTTGCTGGATTTGTTCGCGCCCTCTTCTTCCAGGTAGCCCGGCACTTTTTTGCCTTGCGCAAACCCGGCGGTGTACTGGCCGCGAACGGTCTTCTCGCGCACGTTGGAGCGGTCGATGCGGCGCAGCGACTTGAGCACTTTGACTTTGGCGTCGCGAATGCTGTCTGCCGTCAGGTCAGACGGCGGTGACATGGCGATCATGCACAGAATTTGCAGGAGGTGGTTCTGGATCATGTCGCGCATCTGGCCTGCCTGGTCAAAGTAACCCCAGCGACCTTCGATACCCACCTCTTCCGCCACGGTGATTTCCACGTGGTCGATAGTGCGGTTGTCCCAGTTATTCACAAACAGGGAGTTAGCAAAACGCAGCGCCAGCAGGTTCAGTACCGTCTCTTTACCGAGATAGTGGTCGATACGGTAAACCTGGCACTCTTCGAAGAACTCGCCCACCTGGTCGTTGATTTCACGCGAGGTTGCCAGAGAGGTACCCAGCGGCTTCTCCATTACCACGCGCGCCGGTTTGGCGTTCAGTTTGGCTTCGCCGAGACCTTTGCAGATGGCGCCGAACGTGCTTGGCGGCATGGCGAAATAGTTAATGGTGACACGGTTTTTCTGATCCAGCATGGCGCCCAGGCGGTTAAACGCGCTGACGTCATTGACGTCCAGGTTGCAGAAATCAAGACGACCGCTCAGAGTATCCCACAAACTTTCATCAATTTTTTCCTTCATGAAAGTTTCGAGCGCCTCGCGGACGACTTTGGTATAAGCGTTCTTATCCCAGTCGGCGCGCCCTACCCCCAGGATACGGGTATCCGGATGAATTTGGCCCGCTTTCTCCAGTTGATACAGGGAAGGCAGCAATTTTCGGCGTGCAAGATCGCCTTTCGCGCCGAAAATGACCAGGTCACATGCCTGGGCTGTTTGCGTTACCGCCATGTCATTCTCCTCAGTTGGATCACCTGGTACTTCTGCCAGGTATCGTTGTAATTTTATTACAATGCACTGTACTGCTTTTACGTCATTCCCGAAACCATTAGCACTTATCGTCTCGTGCGATACGGCAATTTTTCGCCTTGCAGCCGATTACGGGGGCATTATGACGCAACAAGCGTCGATAATTTGCGCAACAGGGTCATAGCAAAACCCGACATCGATCAAGTAATGAAAAAAAACAACAACATTATCTTGTCGACTGTTACCCTT
>NZ_JTLF01000139.1:0-5647 GCF_000798855.1 Enterobacter sp. ZOR0014
GAGGCGGGGCAGGGCCCCGCCACAAAGGAGAATAAAAATGAAACTTGATCCACAGACCCGTGACATCCTGCGTCAGTACAAAAATATTATTAACGCCCGTCGACGTGAAAATGGTCAACGGGAATTAAGAACGGAGCAGGTGATCGACGAAATATGCTATTACATGACCTGCCAGCGTGCGGTGTATATCGGCGGTCATTTCATTTTGCAGGGTGGAAAAGGTAACTGATAACCTGGCAGGCGGTATCATCCGCCTGTTAGCCCGCGCGAAAAACCCTGGCAGGCTTTGCCTGCCGGCGGTTGTTACCGCGCCTGCGGCGCAGCAACAAACCGCCCCGGCAGAAAAAGTCAGCAACGATCTCGTTGCAGGCGCGTGAAAGAGAGGAAAAACATGAGCGAATTTAATCTTTCGGTACGTTCAAAAGAGGATCAGGACAGGATCGCCGTAGACCTGGCCGCGTCAGGTGTGGCATTTAAAGAGCGGCTAAATCAGCCAGTGGTGCCGGAAATTGTGGCACGAGAGGTGCCCGAAGAGCTTCGCGAATATTTTCTGGAAAGGTTGCGCCATTACCGCCAGCTTAGCCAGCAGTTGCCGAAAGCCAGCGATCCACAATATTCAGAAATGGCTGAGGCAAATAAAAAGTAATTTTTTCAGTAAGATATGCTGTAAATCAAACTCATTGCCTTTGTTGCAGTGGGCGTCCGGGCGGGCTGTCATGCTTCGCACAGAGCCAGCAAAGCTGTCTCTGCCCGGCCCCTGCGGGGCAGCGGGTGTCCATCCCATGACGCAACCCCCATCGCTTGCAGCAGCCGTTCCGGCTGCGCCGCTCAGTCGCGCCGTTTCCTGCGCTCCCTGCATCACGCCGTAAATACCCCGCCGTGATGTAGGGGGCAATGTCGTTTCGCCGCGCGCGGCTTCCCGTCATTGCGGCGTGTCCCTGCCCATTCCATCCGGTCCTTTTACACCCCTTTGAGTCCCTCCTCCGGGTGCTGAGACCGCCACAGTCCTCGTGGCTGTCCAGGGTGAATGCTGACGCACGGCCACCAAAACTTTTTGCAGGCAAAAACTTTTTGCGTCCGCCCCGGACATCTGCCTCGGCCGGTGTCGTTTACGCACCTGCGGCGAAGGTTCTCAAACGGGTGATGTTTTATCCCCCGGGAAAGTTCAGCAGGTTCCCGCGAAACGTCAAAACCGCGGCTCCCGTAACTCAACGGGTGATGGGTTTTAAAACCAGCCACTTTTTTAAAGGAAGTATTCAGTGGGAAAAACATTACAGGAATTTCTGAATCAGCCAGTGCTGCTGCGCGAACCCACCGCCGAAGAAAACGAACTGGCGGCTCTATTGAATGGCAGTACCGTCACTGCACCCGTGGTGCTGCCTCAGGGTCCATTTACCCGTGAAGAGGCGACCGCTCTGGTGGCGCAGTACACCAACGTCAGTATTGAGAACGATCAGGGTACTTATTTTCAGCTTGTTGTGCGGGGTGAAGAAGGGTTTTTGACGAAGTGCGCGTGGAACTTTGAGAACGACGTGGGGGCATTGCTTAACCGCGCCCTTGCCAGTTACAGAGCCAGAAAACAGCAGTAAGAAGGTGCCCTGTCGGAGCTGTCACTCCGCAGGGCAAGACAATCATTAATACTGAGAGGTACTAAATCATGACAGTTGCAGATGTTAAATCAAAAGCACCAAAAAAAACCAGTAAGAATAAAACTGCCGGAAACGAGGCGCTGAAAGCTGCCCTCGATGCGGCAGTCATTGAATATGTTCCGCTGACCGATCTCATTAAATCACCGCTGAACGTGCGCACGATTCCCTACACCACCGAGAGCGTTAAGCGACTGGCTAACTCCATTGAAAGCCTCGGACTGCTTCACAATCTGGTTGTCCATGCCCTGCCCGAGGGAAAATACGGTGTGGCAGCAGGTGGTCGGCGTCTGACTGCGCTGACGCTCATGTCTGAAATGGGGCGTATCAAACCGGATTATCAGGTTCCGGTTAAACGTGTCAGCGACGAGCTTGCTGTTGAGGCTTCTTACGCCGAGAACAACGAGCTTGAAACCATGCACCCTGCCGAGCAGATCACAGCGTTTGGTACGCTGGCGGCGCAGGGAAAAACTCCCGCGCAGATTGGTGAGGTGCTTGGGTACGGCTCCCGCCACGTCCAGCGCATGCTCAAACTTGCCAGTCTTGCCCCGTCACTGCTTGCACTTCTGGCAGAAGGTCAGCTTGATGTTGAACAGTGTCAGGTGTTGTGTCTTGAAAGCGATCCTGAGCGTCAGGTTGCTGTTTACGAAAGCGTAAAGGAGGAATGGGGACGCACTACCGTAAACGCACTTAAAAATCGTATTACGGAAAGTGAAATTTCTGTCTCGCATCCACGTTTCGCATTTATCGGGCGGGAAGTTTATGAAGCCGCAGGCGGAATTGTCCGTGAAGATCTGTTCAGTGAGCAGGAAGGGGACGGAACAGTAGACAGTCTGCTTGTTGAACGTCTGGTACTGGAAAAACTTGAATTGATCGCTCACGAAATCCATCAAAAAGAGGGCTGGATGTGGGGTACCGGACGTCTGGCTGCAATTAACCTTTACGGACCTGACGGAAAGGACTACCGCATTCTGCCGGAGCCAGATGCAATCTACAGCGAAGATGACAGCCGCCGTATCGATGAACTGTCCGACAAATTTAACGCTCTGGATCCTGACAGTGATGAAGCTGAGGCCATTAGCAGCGAAATATCCCTCATTGAACATGCCGCTGAGCTTCGTGGGTGGACAGAAGATCTGAAAGCAAAATCAGGCGTGGTAGTGAGCTTCATGCACGGTGCGCTTCGTATTCAGCGTGGTATATGCCGCATGTCTGATTTACCTGACCATGACAGTAACGGGGAGGATTCCGCGCAGTCTCCTGCCGTGACTCATATGCATCTACCTGATGCAGCAGAAGGGATCAGCATCCCGCTGCTCACCAAAATGTCATCCGAGCGCACTCTGGCGGTACAGGCCGCGCTGATGCAGCAACCTGAAAAGGCTGTGGCGCTTATGGTCTGGCGTATGTGTACCTGCGTCTTTGCTGGATGTGTGACCACGCCGCATCCGTTCCGTATCAACCTGACCGTTTCTCACAGCAGCCTCACTGAGAACGCCCCGTCCGGTAAAGAAGGCGCAGCGTTTGAAGTCCTGATGACCGAAAAAGAGCGCCTGAAAACCCTGCTGCCAGCAGGATGGGAGAAGGACTTCACGACCTTCTTCGCCCTGAACGGAGAGGTACTGATGTCATTGCTGGCCTTCTGTGCGGCTTGTTCCGTAGATGGTGTACAGACGCGTGATAATGGACACACATCACGCAGCCCTCTCGATACGGTTGAGGCCGCGATAGGTTTTCACCTTCGCGACTGGTGGCAGCCTACAAAAGAGAACTACTTCGGTAGCCTGAAACATTCACAGATAGTCACTTCACTTAAAGATGCAGGTCTGACTGGTGCCGCTGCTGACGCAGAAAAAATGAAGAAAGGCGACGCGGCAGTGCATGCGGAGTTCTTTATGAAGCAGAACCGTTGGGTTCCTGCATGGTTACAGTCACCGCAGCCTGATGCAAAAGACAGCACCGATACCGACACTGACAACGCGGCAATTGCCGCCTGATAAGGATAGCCGCCCTACGGGGCGGCAATAAGGAGATACCTGATGAATATGCCAAACTTTAAGCTTTCCTCCATGATCGGTGAAGATTTCGAAACCTGCCGCGCCGCTGGTTACTCCTACCGCCGTGAGATGACACACGCTGTTATGGGGGCACTGAGTGCGCCTGAAAACTGGGATGTTAACGGGGAGTATCGTAGCGAGTTCGGGGGCTTATTTCCCGTGCAGATCCGTTTTTCGCCCACTCATGGCCGATTTGAAGTGGTTCTGTGTAGTCCTGGTGAGTTTAGTCAGGACTGGATCATGCTGTTGGTCTGGAGAAAAGGGCAGGAAGTATCCTGTATCCGCTCATGCCCACAATTTGACGCTGCTGTGATAAACCATGTGCTGAGCCTGACCAGCAGGCTGGACAGTGATGGATACTCAATATTCGATATTCTCTCAACGCTGCGCATGGAGGTGGCCTGATGATCCCTCGTCACCTTTCTCTTGTCACGCAACTGCCGGAGCGTGAGGCAGCGTTACGAGCCATTATTGCCGTAGAAGAGGGGGGTGGGCGGTACGGAAGCCGACACCCGCAGCCGTATCCCTATGCCAGAGCATTTTTCCGGTTCCTGACTGGTAGTAGTAAAATTAGTGGAAAGGCGATCAACCAGGTGCGCGGGGCGTACTGGCTGACGGGCGATAAAATTTCTCTGGCCCGATATGAAGAGGCGTTTGACATACTGATCAGTAGCCGCGGTCGCCTGTGTTACCCTCCGCTCGGTACCGACATGGTGCAGATCCTGTTTCCTGAGCAGGCTTTCAGCATCAGAGAGCGCCACACGCAGCGGGAAGTGCGCGAGGATAATCTTTATTCCCGTCAGGAATCACGGCGACACCGTGAAAAGGAAGAGAAGTACCAGAACCGCGTGGGGCAGGCTGAAATCGACCTGGCATTTCAGACACCGGAGACACTGCGTGCATGGTATGAGTTCTGGTCCCAGCAGGATATACGGGACTATGACATCCAGCGAATGTTGTGGGCGTGGACAGAACGCAGCCCCTCGTTGTCTCATCTGGTGAAAGCTTACTACGACCGTGCGCATGACATTGTGCTCGATGTACATGATGTGGCGGGATCCTCGACACCGGCGGAGAAAGAGCTGGAGCGCTGGATGGTACCGAACAAAATCACGCTGAGGTCTATATGGCCGTGAGAAACAATCCGTGGAAAACGGAGCTGAAGGTTGCCCGCAGCCAGCGCAATAAACTTCGGACTATGTCGGAAAAGCTGAAAGAGATGTGCTATGAGTGGGACGGATTAAGCGGCTGGCTGGAGACTGAAAGTGAGCGACTCGCAGAAAGCATTGATCAGCATCTTGAGGCGCTCGACGAACAGATACATAACTGGTCCACAGGCAGAAGTGATCCAGAGTAAATCAGGTAAAGGTCAGGATTTGTCCAGTAATCAGACTGTTATTCCTGGGCAGAATCGGCTCGTCGGGATATAATGGCGATGGCGCTTGAGGCTTTTTGCCTCATGACGTGAAGGTGGTTTGTTGCCGTGTTGTGTGGCAGAAAGCAGAAAGCCCCGTAGTTAATTTTCATTAACCCACGAGGCCCCCTGTATGTCTGATCAACAACAGTATGGCCTCTTACCGTGCTTAATGCAAGGAGGAGTAAACCATGAAACTGCCGCGAAGTACCGTTATCTGGTGCGTACTGATAGTGTGTCTCACACTGCTGATATTCACTTTCCTTACGCGAAAATCGCTTTGCGAAATTCGCCTGAGGGACGGACAACGGGAGGTCGCTGCAATTCTGGCTTACGAATCCAACGGTAAGTAGCAACCTGGAGGCGGGGGAAACCCCGCCTTTTCAGGGCTGAGTTGGTTTGACATGCCTGAAGCGCCTTTATGAAGGGGTTGCCGGTTCGCCGGTAGCCCCTTTTTCCATCCCGACGCGACCGCACGCCTGAACTTCCGGGACGGACCGTACCCCTGCGGGGTTCGGGGGAAGCGGGGC
>NZ_JTLF01000196.1:0-4090 GCF_000798855.1 Enterobacter sp. ZOR0014
TTCAACAACAAATCAGCATTTTGATCTGCGTTATTCATCAAAAACGACTAATTATTTCTGAAATGATCGGTTAAGGGTGATCTGATTCACAGTTAATCCCTTTTTCCTGGATAAAATGACCATGCTTTCAATTACTGAAAGGAAAATGAAACATGGAAAACAACAATCGCTTAATGCCCCATATAAGGCGGACAACACATATCATGATGTTTGCCCACCGAAACTGCTTTGACTTTCACCTCTTTAATGCCCGGTAGTCCTTCGACTTCTGGCGCACTCGCTTACAGGTTATCCTGAAACACTTTATTTTACAGGCCATTGCCTGTGAACTCGTGCGCTCATTCAATTTAATTCAGACTCATCTGCAACCGGGCGGACTGAATTTCAATCATCAAAAAGCAATTTACTGATTTTAATCAGCGGCCACACTTTGCTTTTTTTCCGGAAAATTATCGATTTCTTTCTGACAAGAAATCGAAGGACGCTTATTACCTAAAATAAAGAGAGAAAGATGAAAAGTTTAAAAATCGCGGCCAGCCGTGCATGTCCGGACTGCTTTACCACCCAGCGTGAGCTTGTGGATGTCCGCGCTTCTGATTATATCGACGTCGCGGCCATTGTTCTGGCCGTTAGCGATATTTCCAGCGGCATACTGGAAGAAATAGAAGCCACCGGATTTGGCATTCCCGTCTTTGTCGCAACGCATAAAGAAGAGATCATTCCGGCAGATTATTTATCGCGCATTCACGGCGTATTTGAGCATTCAGACACCAGCAACGATTTTTATGGCCGCCAGCTGGAAGCGGCGGCCCAGAAGTACGAAACCCAGCTGCGACCGCCGTTTTTCCGTGCCCTCGTAGACTACGTGAAACAGGGTAACAGCGCATTTGACTGCCCGGGTCATCAGGGGGGGCAATTCTTCCGCCGTCATCCTGCGGGCAATCAGTTTGTCGATTTCTTTGGTGAAACGCTTTTCCGTTCCGACCTGTGTAACGCCGACGTGGCGATGGGCGATCTGCTGATCCACGAAGGCGCCCCGTGCATTGCGCAGCAACATGCCGCAAAGGTCTTTAATGCCGATAAGACCTACTTTGTGCTGAATGGGACCTCCTCATCCAACAAAGTGGTCCTTAACGCCCTGCTCACCCCTGGCGACCTGGTTCTGTTTGACCGTAATAACCACAAATCGAATCATCACGGTGCTCTTCTTCAGGCTGGCGCGACGCCGATCTATCTGGAAACCGCGCGCAACCCGTACGGCTTTATTGGTGGTATTGACGCGCACTGCTTTGAGGAAAGCTACCTGCGCGAGTTGGTAGCCGAGGTGGCGCCAGGTCGTGCACGCGATGCACGCCCGTTCCGTCTGGCGGTGATCCAGCTGGGTACCTACGATGGCACCATCTATAACGCCCGTCAGGTGGTGGATAAGATTGGGCATCTGTGTGATTACATCCTGTTCGACTCGGCCTGGGTAGGTTACGAGCAGTTTATCCCGATGATGGCAGATTGCTCGCCGCTGCTGCTGGAGCTGAACGAAAACGACCCGGGAATTCTGGTCACCCAGTCGGTACATAAACAGCAGGCAGGCTTCTCGCAAACCTCACAGATCCACAAAAAGGACAGCCATATCAAAGGCCAGCAGCGCTATGTACCCCACAAGCGGCTGAATAATGCTTTTATGATGCACGCCTCCACCAGCCCGTTCTACCCTCTGTTTGCTGCGCTGGATATTAACGCCCGTATGCATGAAGGTCAGAGCGGTCGCAATATGTGGATGGACTGCGTGGTTAACGGTATCGAAGCGCGCAAACTGATCCTGGAGAACTGCCAGTACCTTCGTCCGTTTGTGCCGGAGACGGTGGATGGCCGTCCGTGGGAAAGCTTCGACACAGCGGAAATTGCCACCGATCTGCGCTTCTTCCACTTCGTACCGGGTGAAAACTGGCACGCTTTTGAGGGCTATGCCGAGCACCAGTACTTTATCGACCCGTGCAAGCTCCTGCTGACCACGCCAGGTATTAACGCCCGCACCGGCGAGTATGAGGATTTCGGCGTGCCCGCCACCATCCTCGCCAACTTCCTGCGTGAAAACGGCATCGTGCCGGAGAAATGCGATCTCAACTCGATCCTGTTCCTGCTCACCCCTGCGGAAGATATGGGCAAACTGCAGCAGCTGGTGGCGCAGCTGGTGCGCTTCGAAAAACTGCTCGAGAGCGATGTTCCGCTGAAAGAGGTCCTGCCTTCTCTCTACAAACAACATCCTGAACGTTACGCGGATTACACGCTGCGCCAGATTTGCCAGGAGATGCACGATCTCTATGCCCGCCATAACGTGAAGCAACTGCAAAAAGAGATGTTCCGCAAGTCTCACTTCCCGCGCGTGATGATGAACCCGCAGGAGGCGAACTATGCGTATCTGCGGGGTGAAGTCGAACTGGTCTCCCTGCGCGACGCGGAAGGCCGCATTGCCGCTGAAGGCGCCCTGCCTTATCCGCCTGGGGTGCTGTGCGTTGTCCCGGGCGAAGTCTGGGGCGGCTCCGTGCTGCGCTACTTTGCCGCGCTGGAAGACGGTATCAACCTGCTACCAGGCTTCGCGCCTGAGCTGCAGGGCGTATACGTTGAAGAGTGTGAGGGTCGCAAACAGGTTCGCTGTAACGTCATCAAACAACCCGCTGCTCAGCCCGCGCTGCTGAAAGGAGAGACATTATGAGTAAATCCAATAAGATGGGCGTGGTGCAGCTGACCATCCTCACCATGGTCAACATGATGGGGTCTGGGATCATCATGCTGCCCACCAAGCTTGCCGAAGTGGGCACCATTTCGATTATCTCCTGGCTGGTGACGGCGGTGGGGTCAATGGCGCTGGCGTGGGCATTCGCCAAATGCGGGATGTTCAGCCGCAAGTCCGGCGGGATGGGCGGCTATGCGGAATACGCCTTTGGTAAGTCCGGCAACTTTATGGCCAACTACACCTATGGTGTATCGCTGCTGATCGCCAACGTGGCGATTGCCATTTCCGCCGTGGGTTACGGGACGGAACTGTTTGGCGCCACGCTCACCCCGGTACAAATTGGGCTGGCGACCATCGGGGTGCTGTGGATCTGCACCGTGGCGAACTTCGGCGGCGCGCGTATCACCGGACAACTGAGCAGCATCACCGTCTGGGGCGTGATTATCCCGGTCGTCGGTTTATGCATCATCGGCTGGTTCTGGTTTAGTCCTACGCTCTACGCCAACTCCTGGAACCCGCATCATGTGCCGTTCTTTACCGCCGTGGGCTCTTCTATCGCCATGACGCTGTGGGCTTTCCTCGGACTGGAATCGGCCTGCGCGAACGCGGAAGTGGTTGAGAACCCGGAAAAGAACGTGCCGATTGCGGTACTTGGCGGAACGCTGGGGGCGGCGGTGATCTATATCGTCTCAACCAACGTGATTGCCGGGATTGTGCCGAATATGGATCTGGCTAACTCCACGGCACCGTTCGGGCTGGCTTTCGCCCAGATGTTCACCCCGGAAGTCGGGAAGGTGATTATGGGTCTGATGGTGATGTCCTGCTGCGGTTCGCTTCTCGGCTGGCAGTTCACCATCGCGCAGGTGTTTAAATCCTCGGCTGACGAAGGTTATTTCCCCAAAATCTTCTCCCGCGTCACCAAAGCGGACGCACCGGTGCAGGGCATGCTGGCCATCGTGATTTTCCAGAGTGGATTGTCGCTGATGACCATTAGCCCGTCGCTGAACAGCCAGTTCAACGTGCTGGTCAACCTGGCGGTGGTGACGAACATCATTCCGTACATTCTGTCGATGGCCGCGCTGGTGATTATTCAGAAGGTCGCGAAGGTGGATCCGCGTAAAGCACGAGCAGCGAATATCGTGGCGCTCATTGGGGCGATTTACAGCTTCTATGCGCTCTACTCTTCCGGTCAGGAAGCGATGCTCTATGGGGCAATGGTGACCTTTATGGGCTGGACGCTGTACGGTCTGGTGTCACCACGGTTTGAATTGAAGAATAAGCATAGTTAGGTAAAAACAAAACGGCAGCCCGAGGGTTGTAATGCCAGTCAGTTAAGCAACTGACTGGCCCTTTTTCGGG
>NZ_JTLF01000025.1:0-201 GCF_000798855.1 Enterobacter sp. ZOR0014
GCCACAGCGAACGCTTTATGGCAAACCGGAATGAAGTCACCGCGAATAGACAGAGGATGAGCAGCAGGCTGGAAGAGTACTTTGCAACAGAAAAGGGCAGGGGGGAATACCGGCTGGCAGGGATAAACAGCCTGCTGCTGGTGCTGAACGCGGTGGATTTTATCTACCTGTGCGGACAGTTCAGGGATGATAAGAAGCCGC
>NZ_JTLF01000348.1:0-2869 GCF_000798855.1 Enterobacter sp. ZOR0014
TTTCCAGGCGTGCTCCTTCAGCCACTCGGACACCTCACCATATTGTTTTGCTGCCTGACCGCGTGGGGGGCAACGGGGCGCTACTATAGGGAGTTGCGCTTACACGGTCAAGCAGATTTTCTGTATTCGTGCTTGTTCGGTTAAGCCTTAATCAGCACATGCCGTTGAGGGCTGAATTAACGCTGTGAATCGAGCACTTCGCTGTTTTTAACCACTTCCTGAGCTTTGCTATAGCTTTCGATCAGCAGCTGGTACGCCGGGAAGATATGGGTGTACACCTCAGCCCACTCCGCAGCATCTTCGCGGTTCCAGGTTCGCTGGATCTCAGACGCCACCGCCGCGGTGTCCATCGGTACCACACCGGCCTGCATCACGCGCGCGAGGGTGATCTCTTGCGCCATTTTGCTGTAGGTCCCGGAGGCGTCAATTACCGCAAAGACTTTATACCCATCCGCAACCGCGCTGATGGACGGGAAGGCCATGCAGACGCTGGTGATCGTGCCCGCAATGATCAACGTGTTGCGCCCGGTGGCTTTTACTGCCGCCACAAACTCCGGGTTATCCCAGGCGTTGATCTCACCTTTGCGGGCCACGTACTGAGCATGCGGCGCATTGGCGTGGATCTCCGGGATAAGCGGGCCGTTCGGTCCTTGTGGGACGGAAGCGGTGGTGATCACCGGGATCTTCGCCAGGGTGGCGATTTTTGCCAGCGCCGCCGCACGGGCGCGCAGTTCTGGCATCGGCATATCGCCGACGGTCTGGAACAGCCCGCTCTGGTGGTCGATAAGCAGCATGACTGCATCGTTTACGTCAATGACGGGACGTGTACCGTTGAAGTTTGCAGGGGTAGACATTTTGCGCTCCTTATTACGTTTAGATCTGGCCGAAGCGGCCGGAGTTGAAATCACGAATGGCTTCCGCGATTTCGGTTTTACTGTTCATCACAAATGGGCCATAGCCCACAATCGGTTCATTCAGCGGCTCGCCGGCCATCAGCAGTACTTTTGCGTCGCCGTTTGCTTCCAGATGAAGCTTGTCGCCTTGCTGACTGAATACGATCAGCTGTGCCTCACCCGCTGGCGTGGTGCCGTTCACCGTTACGCTGCCCTCAAGTACCACCAGCGCCGTGCTCCAGCCTTCAGGCTGATTGAGCGTCAGGTGGCTGCCCTGGCGTAGTGTCAGATCCCACACATTCAGCGGTGAGAAGGTATGAGCCGGGCCAGTCACCTCGTCAAAGCGGCCGGCGATGACGCGCAACGTTCCGCTGCTATCCGGCAGCGTGACGACAGGGATATCCGCCTTCGTGATGCTCTGGTAACCGGGCGCTGCCATCTTGTCTTTGGCGGGCAGGTTGACCCACAGCTGCATCATTTTCAGTTCGCCGCCTTTCTGCGAGAACGCGCTGGAGTGGAACTCCTCGTGCAAAATGCCTGCGCCCGCCGTCATCCACTGCACGTCGCCCGGTCCGATGACCCCGCCTTTGCCGCTGGAGTCACGATGTTCCACTTCGCCGGAGTAGACGATGGTGACCGTTTCAAAGCCACGGTGAGGGTGCTCGCCCACGCCACGCTTCGCGCCATCCGCCGGGAAGGTGTAGGGACCGGCATAGTCCAGCAGCAGGAACGGACTGAGTGATTCACCATGTGTCTGATAGGAAAACATCGAACGAACCGGGAAACCGTCTCCGACCCAATGGGGACGAGGTGCGGTATAGACGCCTGTTACGTTTTTCATGATTAACTCCTGATGTGCTGTTGATGTAATTAGCTTATATTCAGAGCTAATATCCCGGTAGAGAGTGAAAATGACATTCACTGTTCTTAAAATGGAACAATGGGGGCATATGCAGGATCTCAATGATTTCGTGTGGTTTGTGAAAGTGGTGGACCACGGTGGGTTTGCAGCGGCAGGTCGGGCGCTCGATCAGCCTAAATCGAAACTGAGCCGCCGGATTGCGCAACTGGAAGAGCGACTGGGTGTGCGGTTGATACAGCGTACCACGCGGCAGTTTACGGTGACGGAGGTGGGGCAAACGTTCTATCAGCACTGTAAAGCCATGCTGGTCGAGGCTGAAGCGGCGGAGGAGGCGGTGGCTGCCTTACAGGCTGAACCGCGCGGTGTTGTCAGGATAACGTGTCCTGTCACGTTGCTGCACGTTCATGTGGGGCCCATGCTGGCGCGGTTTATGTCGCGTTACCCGGGGATCAATCTTCAGCTGGAGGCCACCAACCGGCGGGTTGACCTGGTAGGTGAAGGCATTGACGTGGCGATCCGCGTTCGTCCGCGTCCCTTTGATGACAGCGATCTGGTGTTAAGGGTGCTGGCTGACAGAGGACACTGCCTGGTGGCGAGCCCGGCGTTGATTGAGCGGATGGGCAACCCGATGATGCCTGCTGAACTCAGCGACTGGCCAGGTTTAAGTATGGGGGCGGGCAAGCAACTGCATAAATGGGATCTGAGCGGTCCGGAGGGAGCGAAAGCCGAAATCCACTACACGCCGCGCTTTATAACTACCGATATGCTGGCGCTGCGGGAAGCGGCGATGGCGGGCGTAGGCGTGGTGCAGCTGCCGATTTTAATGGTTAAAGATCAGTTGGCGAAAGGGGAATTGGTGCGGGTTCTGGATGCCTGGGAGCCCAGACGGGAAGTGATCCACGCGGTGTATCCTTCGCGGCGCGGTCTACTGCCATCGGTCAGGGCGCTGGTCGATTTTCTAACCGAAGAGTATGCACGGATGGTGGAGGAGTAAATTCTTTGTAGGTCGGGTAAGCGAAGCGCCACCCGACACCATCACCGCAGAGGAAGCAAAGTTCTCATCCCCCCGTTGGAGAATATAAAAGAAAAAAGCCCGTACTTTCGTACGAGCTCT
>NZ_JTLF01000373.1:0-798 GCF_000798855.1 Enterobacter sp. ZOR0014
GTTGCCACGATCGCCGGGAGGGTGTGAAGTCTTTGTTAGGGGATGGCGTGGAGCAGTGGGGGCAGAAACCGCCTTACGATCACTGGCAGTTTAATTTTTTCTATCCAGCCAACCTGCCGGCACTGGTGACCATGGTGTATCTGGAGGACGGGGATATCCGGGAAAGTATTTTTCGGCGACTTGATCCGACCGAACCCAGTCAGGGCAGCGTTGGAACATGGAGCCAGCGTGTAGGCGGTTTTCCAGCCAATTTTAATATCGGGAAGGCGCTGCCGGTCAGGATGACGGTATGCTGGGACTCGGTTATAGACAAAAAGGCGTACGAAACGGAGATCTGGTTCAGTCGGGAGACATGGCAGCAGATGCTCACAGCCTATCCTGATACCTATCGTCCCGGTAATACGTATTACCGAAACAAAATGATAATAGGTCTTGCCCCGGAAGGAAAAGTCAGAGTATGGCTGAAGGATAACCGTAATCCTGTTGTGCTACAGCATCCCGCCCGGCAGTTCACACTGACAGGGGATGATATGCTGATATGCAAAGGAGTCACGAAACATCCTGATGGGTATGTTTATTACGGAAAGACACCCGAGTTTATCAAAGGGAAAAACTATCCGTATGGTAACTGGTAGGGAGGCTGCAGTCCGGCGGGCAAAGGGGGAGTGCGGGCGCGCTGGACGGACTTTTCTGAGGAGGCAGGGATGAAACGATTGCCGCTGACGGTGGTCATGATGGGTGTCATATGACTCGCCGGTTGCCACGATCGCCGGGAGGGTGTGAAGTCTTTGTTAGGGG
>NZ_JTLF01000195.1:0-12952 GCF_000798855.1 Enterobacter sp. ZOR0014
CAGTCCGCCGTTCTACCGACTGAACTACAGAGGAATCGTGTGAACGAGGCGCATAGTAGCGACCTCAGTTCGTCTTGTCAAAGGGGGAAAACGTACTTTTCGTTCGTTTGCCGACAATTTCAGCAAATCGCTGATTTTATAGCAAATTCGCGCTGAAATTACGCAGCAAATTGCGCCGCCCGCAGGCGGCGCACAGGATTAGAACAGTACGGAGTAGTTCAGACCAAACGTACGGCCACGGCCTTTATAGGTATACAGACCTGGTGCACCGTAGGTTGGGCTATACAGCCCCGGCGCGCGCTGACCCCAGGCGGTGGTGTAGTCTTTGTCCAGCAGGTTTTCCACGCTGAAGCTGACTTTACCCACCGGCAGGGCGTAGCTGCCCAGGAAGTCGACCGTATTATAGCCATCGATCTTCTTGCCGTCCGCATCTGACACGTCAAAGGTCTGCGTGCTCTGCACGCGCAGGGTCCAGTCGCCCGGTGCCCAGTTGACCCATGCGCTGGCTTTTGACGGGCTGGCGCTGTCTACCGTCAGCTTCTCCCATTTACCGTTTTCGCGGGTTTCAGACTTAATGGCGTTAAAGTTCGCGCCCGTGCTCCAGTCGCTGTCAGTGAAGAAATAGTCCACCTGGCCTTCAATCCCGTAGATACGACGCTTGTCGTCTTCGAGGTTGATGGTCATGTCCGTCTTGTTGATGGTGATCGTTTTGTCCGAGAGCGAGTAGTACGCCGCGACCTGGGTACGCAGGTTATCGCCGGTGTAGCGCCAGCCCAGCTCGTAAGCGTTGACCTTGATGCCGTCGAGCGTCGAGTCGTTCACGTTCACGCTGTTCAGCAGGCGATAGTGACCGTTGCTGAGCTGATAAGTCCCGGAACCGTAGTACTTCGCCAGATCCGGAATTTCAAAGCCCTGGGAGAAGTTAAACCACAGCTGCTGCTGTTCGGTCAGACGACCGAGGATCCCGGCGTTAAACAGGAAGTTGTTGTAATCGGTTTTCCCGCCCGGCACCGCGTCTGCGGAGGTGGCTTTCCCGGTTGCAATGGCCTGCTGCTGGGCGTAACCCACAAAATCGTCCACCTTGTTTTCGGTGTACTGGTAGCGCACGCCGCCGCTCAGGGTGATGGCGTCAATGTCGTAGCTGGCCTGCAGGAACGGGGCGAGGTTGGTAATGCTGTAACCCGGGTAGCGGCCCACGTTATAGGCGTTATCAAGCTCCATGCCGCCGCTCGCCGCTGCTTTGCTCAGATCAAAGAACTGCTGATTGGCATCGAAGGTTTCATGGTCGGCATCCACACCCCAGGTCAGGATTAAATCATCCATCGGTTTGCTGTTCAGCGTCAGCTTGCCGCCGTAAAAATCGGTTTTCTGCTGCGACGCACCGATGCTGCTCACGACGCCTTTGGTCAGGGTCGGGAAGGGGTAGTAGGTCAGGCTTTCGTCACGATAGTAAATCTGCGCAACCAGATCCTGGCCCCAGAAGTCGGTATTGGAGTATTGCAGGTTAATCAGATGACGCTCGGTACCCGGTATACGGTCAGAATCAAGATTACCTTTGTTATAGGCAGTCGCATCGCCCGTGACCGCCGAGAAGTTTTTCCCGAGGTACAGGCCATGCTTGCCGTCGGACTCGCTCTTATAGTACTGCGTCGTGAGCTGAAGCTGCTGGTGTTCGTCAATGTTGAGGGTGCCGGTCCCCATCACATCAATACGGTCGGAATACTGTAAGCCGGTCTGGGTGTTATCAATGATCACCTCGTCGCCGTTGCCGTCATACCAGCCGCCGTAACGCTGATACGACACCGACAGACGACCCGAGGCGTTGTCGTTGCCGCCGCTCACCGCCGCCGACACGTTCTCATCGTGGTCGTTGTGGCTGTTAAAGCCGCTTTTTGCTCCGGTCTGGAACTCAACTTCGGTCTCAGGCTGGCCTTTTTTGGTGACGATGTTCACCAGGCCGCCGGTGCTGCCGCCGCCGTAGAGGGACGTGGCGCCGGAGATCACTTCGATACGGTCAATGTTGAACGGATCGATGGAGTCGAGCTGGCGGCTGTCGCTGCGGGAGGAGTTCAGGCGCACGCCGTCCACCATCACCATCATTGAGCGGCCGCGCAGGTTCATACCGTAGTTGGTACGCCCCTGGCTGCTGACGTCCATGCCCGGGATCAGCTGCGCCAGGACTTCTTTAATCTCCTTTCCGCCCTGAACCTGCTGCTCAATTTCAGACCGTTCAATAACCCACGTGGTCTGCGCCATCTCGGCCACGCTGCGGTGTGCACGGCTGGCGGAGACCACGATATTTTCTTCCTTTTGTTCTTCCGCCCACGCAGAGGTAGAAAGCATTGCAAGCAAGCAAGGATTTAAAACCCAAAGATGAGAACGTTTCATTGTTATGTTGATCCTGATTGTGTGTGTCAGTACTCGGTCGTTTTCTCTAACGCGTTAAAAACCGGGCTGCTGTCCTGGCTGGCTGTGGTGCGCCAGTGGATAACGCCGGGTGTGGTAGCCAGCTCAAATGGCTCGTCAGGATGCGCGCGGTTCAGAATGCGTGCGGCACGCCAGGCCATCAGGCTGAGCTGGGGTTCAGCAATGCCGAGACGGTGCATCCCGGCATTGACGGCAAACAGGCGGTTGCTCTGCGGGCCGTCCCATTCGAGGGTGAAATCGTTGTTGATGCAGAAGGCTTCATCCGCATCCAGATGCAGGCGGTGAGACAGCGGGGCAAGGAACGCAGGCTGCACGGCGCGGTAACCGGTGGCAAAGATCACCACGTCGGTATCCAGCTGTTCGCGACCGCCGTCGAGATGATGCTGTATGCTCAGACGCTGACCGTTTTCCTGACGCGCCAGTGACGTCACCGAGCGGGACGGCAGAAGGTGCGCCCACGGTTTTTCACGCAGCACCTCAAAGCGGTGATACATGGCGCGGTAAATTGCCAGCAGGGACTCGGTGGTAATGCCGTCAGAGGTCATCTTCTGCTCGTGCAGCATCTGACGACGGGCCTCTTCGCCGAGCGTGGAGAAGCTGTCCACATACTCCGGCGTGAAGTACTCGTTGGCGAAGGCGGCTTCATCCAGCGCGTTATAATTGTTACGGCGCGACACCCAGTTCAGGCTTAGCGGCTGGCCCCATTCCCCGCGGAAGATATTTAAGAACAGGTCGGCACCGCTCTGGCCGCCACCGACGACGGTCACGCGCTTGCCCGCTAAATTTGGCGTGCGCAGCATCATCTCGCTGGCGTGGAAACAGGTGTCGTCCTGCACCGTCACGCAATCCGGGAGGTTAATCTGTTTGCCAATCCCCACGCAGACGTGGCGGGCAAGGAACCGATCCCGCTGGGTCACGACCTCAAACAGACCGCGTGCCTCATCAAAGCTCACCTGCTGCACCTGCTGGCTGAAGGCGAGGTTGGTGAGGTTTTCTGCCGCCCAGCACAGGTAATCGGCAAACTCTTCGCGAGACACCGTGCGCTGTTCGGTGGTCAGGAAGCGGTAGAACTTTTTACGCTGCACCAGGTAGTTCAGGAAGCTGTGGCGGTTGGTCGGCTCCACGGCGCTGACCAGATCCTTCAGGAAGCTGGTCTGCATGTGGCAGTCCGGCACCATCATCCCCGGGTGCCAGGAGAAGTGCGGCTTGCGCTCAAGGAACAGCGAGCTAAAACCGTCCAGCCCTTCGGCCAGGGCGGCGATGCTGAGGTTAAACGGGCCAATACCAATGCCGATGAAATCATAGGTTTTCATTGCGCTGACTCCCGGGAGGCCAGAAAAAGAGGGTTATCAAGGTCGGTAACGTAGTTCGGCAGCATGCGGCTGCCGCCGTCATGCTCGGAGAAGGTCAGTTTGACCGGGTTGAGGATCACGCGAATAATTTGCGGCTTAAACAGGTCGAACATCGCGAAACGTTCCGCAAGCTCGGGGTGCGCAGCCATATACCGGCGCAATACCCCCGCCAGGATTTGATAGAAACGGATTTCGCTCACGCCGCATTGCAGGGTGAGACGCGAGATAAAGCGCAGCACCGTTACAAAGTTGCCGGTTTGCAGGTCGTGGATGATGTAGTCCGCGCTCAGACGTGCCGTGACGGCCTTTACCTGCGCCGGCAGGCTCTGCGCCTGCGGGAAATCCTTATCCACCAGGCGCATATCGCCCTGGAAATCCTTCAGCAGGATGCGCTGCGGGACGTAGCCCTTCATCACCAGCGTCACGTTCTGGCCGTGGGCGATCAGCGCCACGCCGTAGCGGCAGAGCAGGTGATAGAACGGGATCACCGTCGCGTCGAACAGCTTTTCCAGCCAGACGTCGGCGCTTAGCCCCGAGCGTTTAATCCACGCGTCGATCAGCGGACGCCCGGCGTTATCGGTTTCCATCAGCGCCGCCATCAGCACCGCCTGTTCACCGTCTTCTAAATAACAGGACGGATTCTCGCGCCAGATCACCCCCAGCATCTCCTGATAGCGGTAGGGCGCTTTCGGTAATGCGGCATAGCCCGGATGCGACAGATATCCGGCGGCGGGTTCACCCAGTACCTGCGCGCCGCAGCGAATCAGCGTGGCGTCAGAGGCGAACTGCTGCTGCAGCCAGCGTGAGGCCAGCGGCCCGGCGGCAATGTATTTGCCCGGAATGCCGCGATAGCAGGAGGTGTTATAGATGGTCAGCGGCAGCTTGATGTCAAACGGCGCGCGACGGCTGGCGTTGGTGAGCGTGCGCAGAGACTGCTGCGCCAGATACTCATCGCCAAATTCGCCCAGCTCCACCATCTCACCGCGCGCCAGCTGCGCCATGAAGTGAATGGCAATTTTCTGCTGCCACTGCCATGGGTGTAGCGGCACGGGCAGCCAGCTTTCGTCGAGCCCCAGCGCCTGCCAGCGATGCTCAAACCGGACGCGCTCGGCGTTGTCCATGGTACTGGCAAGCAGATTCTGAATGTTGCAATCGGCGTCGCTGCTCCAGACCAGGTGTTCACGCTGAACGGCAACCCAGTGCAGACGAAAACGTCCGCGATACTCAGGCGCGTACTGATGCAGGGCATCCAGCCCCCATCCGCGGCGGCCTTTGTTGAAAATAAACTTAGGATGACCGCTCATCAGACACTGCAATTCATCCGGGTCGAGGTGGATCAGCGCGTCGGCATCCAGCGCTTCACGCGCCTGGAGCAGCTGAATATCACCGCGCAGCGTGGCGTAAAGATCTTCCATATGCTCTGCCGTTTGCGCGTCGCTCATCTCCAGCACGGTCGCCAGCTGCAGCAGCGCGCTTTCCGCTTCCACGGCGGCGCCGCTGGCGGTGGTCAGGGAATCAGGATCGATATGCAGCCAGCCCCAGATCCCGCGCGTGGCGCGAAACTGCCAGGACTCCGTGCCCATGGTGATGCGCCAGCCGTCCGATGAAACCGGCTCAGCGCGCAGGGTACGTTCGTATTCCAGCTCGGCGAGGATCTTCGCCACCATCTCGCGGTTTACTTTCTGCCAGAGCGCGTTCACAGTTCCACCTCATGGAAGAAGCGGTGACGCTCGCTCACGATCAGGCGCGAGCGCTTGTGCGGGAAGTCGAACTCTTTTGCGGTGTCGAAACCGGCGGACGCCAGGTGGCGGAACAGGCGTTGGTTGTCGAAGCGCGGCTCGGCCACAATGCGCGTCGTGCGCGGTTCATCCAGATACAGGTAGTGGCTCAGACCGCGCAGCCAGCTGCGGATGTACTGCGCGCCGCGCCAGCGCTCTTCGCCCACCAGCATATGCAGCCCGCGGTCGAACGGCTGCCAGCGGTAGTGGCGGCCAATGCGGTCTTCTGCCGCCCAGTAGAGTTCAAAGTAGCCGAACGGCTGGTCGTCGAAGCAGCCGATAACCGGGTAGCAGTAGGTCGAGTCAAGCTGACGGCGCAGGTAGTTTTCCTGTTCGGCCTGCGGGCCGGCCATCTCCCAGAAGGCGTTCACGCGCGGGTTGTTCATCCATTGCGTGAATCGTTCGCCATCCAGCGCCACGTCGGCCACGCGGAAGCTCAGCGTGCGTTTAATTTGCGGATCGTAACGGCGATACACCTCACCCTGCGGACGGCGAGGGCGCTGCGGGAAGTACAGCTGACGGCTCTCATCAAACTGCATACCGTTGCTCGCCTGCGGTCGTTCGCCTTTCAGCCAGAGCGGCAATTGCCAGAAGGTTTCACGCGCCAGGTAATCCCCGTGGGCCAGGCTAAACAGCGCCTTTGCCTGAGGTTCATCCTGCCAGGTTGCCCACGGCAGCGTAATGCCGGTCAGCGCGGGGGCGGCGACAAACAGCTGATCCAGCGCTTCCACCAGCCAGCCCGCCGGGATAGCCCCGAGACGCTCCAGCACCGCGCTGCCGTCGAGACCTAACGTCAGCGGCAGCGCGGTATCCGTTGCGGTGCAGCGAAAGCCGAAGCCAGAATGGACGATATTCGCGATGGCCATTACGCCTTCTCCTTGTAGAACGGGTTGCTAAAGTCGAAATAGATCACCGCCGGATCGGCGATTGTGTTTTCGTTGCGATCGTGCAGATAACAGAAGAAGTTGCCTTTGCAGTTCCAGGTCGGGCTGTCCAGCACGTAGTCAAGGCAGCGGGTCTGCTTCGCCGTACGGCGCAGCCCGATTAGCGCGTCACGCACGCGCGCCATCAGGCGCTCTTCACTGTCGAAACCGGCGGCAGCAAGGGCGGCAGTCACCGCAAGGGTGGAGTTCAGCAGCAGGTAGTAAGGGAAGTAGCGCAGCAGCTGGCTCTCACCGAAGCGGTTTTCCACGTCAGTTTCACCCGCCTCTTTCAGCCACCCGTCGGCTCCTTCGGTCCAGGCGCTGCCCTGGCAGTCACGGTAGATAAGCCCGACGGGGAAATCCTGTTGCATCTCAACGAGGATATTTTGCTGGTGGGCGAGCAGCACCAGGCCGTAGTCCGCCTCGGCGCTGAACAGGGGGAGTAACACGCGGTCGCAATAGGCGTCCAGCCAGCAGCGTGCGGCCTGAGCGAGGGGTAAATCCAGACGCTGGCTCAGACGACGCACTGCCGCAGCCAGCAGGCTGTCACCGCCATCCGGGGCGGCCTGGGTCAGGCTGACCAGCACGTTGGTCTGCGTGTCCGGCGTGTCAAACAGCAGATTGACGCGCAGGGCCATCAGGCTCTCTTCCTGCACCACGCCGTTTTCGTCACGCAGCCCCGCCCAGCCGTCTTCCTGCATCACGCGCATCGTCGGGTAGCGTGCCTGAAGCGTTTGCCAGCGTTCCGTTTTCGCCAGGCGCGCCAGGCGCATCCCGCGCTTAACTTCTTTCACCGACAGCGTGCGCACGGAATTGGTCAGGCGCACGCTGAGGGAGAATTTAATCATGTCGCTGTTGGTTTCGCTGTACAGCGAGCGGGACGAGCTGGTGGGCAGCCACTGTGCGCCCGCTTCGCCCAGATCCTGCAATGAACCGTTTTCCACCAGACGCTGGCACCAGGTCTGATCCAGCAGATGCTCTGCCTGCCATGGGTGCATAGGCAACAGCCAGCGCGTGTCGGTGAAGTGGCCGAGCAGCTCAGGCGCGCTCTGGGCGGCGAAGCGCAGCAGACGTTCGCGCAGGGAGACGTTCAGGCTGTCACCGGCAATGCGCGTGCTCTCAACGGCAAACCAGCGCAGCGGGAAACGGGAGGCAAAATCAGGCAGATAGCGACGCGCTTCGGTTTCGTTGAATGGCTCGTGCGACTTCGGTGCCGGGTGAAATGCGTGGCCGACCAGCAGCGCCTGTTCCGCTTCAGCAAACGTCAGCGGTTTATCACGCAGCGTGGACCAGCTGTGGCGCAGGTCGATCGCCTGCCAGGTATGCGCATGACTTTCCAGCACGCGTTGCTTAAAACGCGCCAGCGTATCGGCATCAAGAACGCCTTTTACTGATGGTTTTTCAAGAAGTAAATCAACCAGTTGGGTATATGTGACGGCGTCACCGCAGTCGCTATCGCTCTGGATAAGCGTTGCCGGGAAACAGTACTGATGGTGCTGGGTGGGGGAGAAATAGCGTACCGGAACCCGCAGGGCCTGAGCGGGAGAAAGCGGGATATGAATATGCGCCAGCTCATCCGCAGCGGCTGCGGGGAGATAGCGCCAGTCCGTCGTTTCGCGCAGCAGGGCGTTTAAAAAACACTGGGCCGCAACGTCTGTACCGGCGGAGCGGGGCAGAGTACGCATAGATGTACCTCATTCCATGATTGATAATAATTCTCGTTATGATATTCATTCTATTTACACTCGCAACCATTTTTGCAATATTTGTTTTCATAAACTTCATAATTTCCACACATTTATTGACACTATGTTCACATTCTCATGCGCGCTAATTCAGAAACGCTGACTGAAAACGTCACCTCTAAAGCCAACTGGCCGCTGGCACTCTGTGCAGGTTTATTGGGCATCGGGCAGAACGGTTTGCTGGTCATGCTCCCGCAGCTGGTGAACCTGACCGGGCTGTCGCTCTCGGTCTGGGCCGGGCTGTTAATGTTCGGCTCCATGCTTTTTTTACCGGCATCGCCCTGGTGGGGGCGTCAGAGCGAGCGACGCGGCTGTAAGGTCGTGATGGTGGCCTCGCTCAGCGGCTATCTTGCCAGCTTCGCCGTGATGGCCGTGGTGGTCTGGGCAATGGCGGCCGGGTTGCTCCAGAGCACCTGGGGGCTGGCGGGGCTGATCTTTTCGCGCCTGCTCTACGGTTTAACCGTGTCGGGGATGGTGCCTGCCGCCCAGACCTGGGCTATTCAGCGTGCGGGGCTGGACAAACGCATGGCGGCGCTGGCCACCATCAGCTCCGGCCTGAGCTGCGGCCGTCTGCTGGGGCCACCGCTGGCAGCAATGATGCTCAGCATTAACCCGGTGGCACCGCTCTGGCTCATGGCGATTGCGCCGTTTATCGCTCTGCTGCTGGTGCTGCGAGAAGTGGCCGACCCTCCGCTGCCGCCGGTGGCGCATCAGGCGACCCGTCTGCAGGTCTCTATGCTGCCGTTCCTGCTGCTGGCGATGCTGCTGGCGGCGCTGGTGAGCCTGATGCAGCTTGGCCTCACGCCGCATCTCAGCCCCTTGCTGGAGGGCAACGCCCGTGAGATCAGCCACCATGTTGCGCTCCTTCTGAGCCTGGCGGCGCTGGCCACGCTCGCGGCGCAATTTTTGATTGTTCGCCCGCAGCACTTCAGCCCGCTGACGTTGCTCTGTATGGCGGCGGTATTGATGGTGGCAGGACTTGGGTTGATGTGTATTGCCGGGCTGGCGCTGTTTTACGTGGGAATTGCTGTCACCTCGCTCGGCGCGGCGATGGCTACACCGGGCTATCAGCTACTGTTGAACGATCGGCTGACCACGGGGAAAGGCGCGGGCGCGATCGCCACCAGCCATACGTTAGGCTACGGCATCAGCGCGCTGCTGGTGCCCGTAGTCACGCGCTTTTTCGGTGAGCAGTATTTAACGATGGCGGCAGGGGGAATGGCGGTGCTGTTTTTCGTACTGAGCATCGGGGTACGGTTAACCGGGCGCACCCCTGTCGAAAAAAATTAATGTACCTGGTGAGGGGAAGGGCCGACCGCCTCATTTTGACGCAGACGCTTAAGCGGATCCTGCTGATAAAACTGGGTAAAACGCTGCCATAGCGCCGGGAAACGCGGGGCGAAGAGTTCGGGGGCGCTGAAGAAGTACTCTGAAAGCACCGCGAAGCACTCTGCGGGGTCGGTCGCCGCGTAGGCATCAATGCTGGCGGCACTTTCGCCCACGAGATCGATCTCGTCCTGGATGTTATCCATCGCCGCATGCAGATCGTGCTCCCATCCTGCGACTTCACGCAGCGGGATCAGCGGAACACCGCTGGCGCGGTCGCCGTTGCGGGTATCCAGCTTATGCGCGACTTCATGAATAATCAGATTAAAGCCTGACGCGTCGAACGAGTCCTGAATGTCGAGCCAGTTCAGGATAATCGGCCCTTGCTGCCAGCTTTGCCCGGACTGTACCACCCGCTGGTTGTGTACCAGCCCGATGTCATCCTCCCACTCATCGTCGACGATGAAGGGCGCCGGGTAGATCAGCACTTCGTGGAAGCCGTCCAGCCACTCGATACCCAGTTCAAGCACCGGCAGGCAGAAAAGCAGGGCGATACGCGCGTTTTTCAGGGGATCCAGCTCGAACCCCTGCAGAGGAACCAGGCGTTTTTGCTGCAAAAAACGATCCGCCAGCTGAACCAGTTTTGACTGTTCGTCCGGCTGGAGATTCGCCAGAACAGGGATCGCCAGCGCGTCATCCCACGGCAGCGCCATATCCCGGCCAGCCTCATTCGTTTTCCAGGGCCACTTAATCATCGCTTTGCTCGCAAACTCGTCACTTGAACAAAAATGGGAAAGTCAGGTTCAGTTAAGATGCCAGAAAATGGCTTATTTCTACACTTCCAGCCTGAATAAACTATCATTTCGTACAGAGCAGTGGGTAGCGCTTTGCAGGCATCACCTTCATTTTGTGATGTCTGTCGTAGCCTTTATCTGCAGCCCGAGTGAATAAATCAGTCCGGTATTGAAAAGATGAGTGATTTCAAAGGTAACAAGCAGAACCTGCCCAGTCGGGCGTGCGCGCACTGCCAGCGGCCTATGACGTGGCGCAAGAAGTGGGCGAAATGCTGGGATGAGGTCAAATACTGTTCTGAGCGCTGTCGCAGGAGCCACCGTTGACCGAACTACGCCTGATTCTGGGCGATCAGCTCAATCCACATCACAGCTGGTTTGATACCTGTAGCCCGAATGTCATTTACGTGATGCTGGAACTGCGGGCGGAAACCGCGTATGTCCTTCATCACGCTCAGAAAATCATCGCTATCTTCGCGGCCATGCGCGCGTTTGCCGCTGAGTTAAAAGAGAAGGGGCATCGGGTAAGGTATGTCCGGCTCTCTGAGGGTTCAAACCGCGGCACGCTGGAAGATAATCTCAACGCGCTTATCGCACATTACCATGCTGGCAGGGTGATGTGGCAGGAGCCTGATGAATGGCGTCTTGATGCGCAGTTGCAGGCGTGGGCGAAAACGGCGACCGTCGAAACGACCTGCGTCAGCAGCGAGCATTTTTTCACCTCCCGGGAGCAGGTGAGCGCGTTCTTTGCATCGCGTAAAAGCTGGCGAATGGAATATTTTTATCGGGAAATGCGTCGTCAGCATGGCGTGCTGTTGACCCCGGAAGGCGAGCCCGAAGGGGGGAAATGGAATTTCGATGCTGAAAACCGCAAGCGCTGGTCCGGTGAACCGCCTGCTCCGGATGACTCTCGCATCTGCCACGATCGCTCAGCATTATGGGAAGAGATCCAACGCTGCGGCGTACGCACCTTTGGCGAACCGCAGGCCAACACTTTTCGCTGGCCAGTCGACCGTGCTGAAGCTAAAGCCCGGCTGGATGCGTTTATTTCGCACGTCCTGCCCCAGTTTGGTAACTGGCAGGATGCAATGCACACGGAAGAACCTTTTCTTTTCCACTCCTTAATTTCATTTGCGCTGAACACCAAAATGCTCAATCCCCGTGAAGTGGTTGCCGCCGCCGAGCAGGCATGGCGCTCGGGTGATGCGCCGTTGCCTGCTGTCGAAGGGTTCATCCGGCAAATTCTTGGCTGGCGGGAGTATGTGCGCGGGATCTACTGGTCGCAAATGCCGGGCTATCGGGAGCTGAATGCGTTAGAGCAGCACACCCCGCTGCCGGAGTGGTTCTGGACGGGCGAGACGCAAATGCGCTGCCTGGCGCACGCCATTGGACAGTCGCTCACGGAGGCTTACGCTCACCATATCCAGCGCCTGATGATTATCGGGAATTTTAGCCTGCTCGGTGGTCTCTCGCCGCAGGCGGTACATGAATGGTATCTGGGGGTGTATATTGATGCGTTTGAGTGGGTGGAATTGCCCAATACTCTCGGCATGAGCCAGTTTGGCGATGGCGGTTTACTGGCCAGTAAGCCTTATGTTTCAAGCGCGTCTTACATCCATAAGATGAGTAACTACTGTCAGGGATGTCGGTATCAACACAATCAACGCACCGGCGAGGTGGCGTGTCCCTTCAATGCGCTTTACTGGGATTTCTTTTTGCGTAACCAGGCGCGTCTGGGTCACAATCCCCGGCTGGGCATTGTTTTTAAACAGCTTGCGGACATGAAGGACGAGGAGCGGCAGGCCATTGCCGAACGCGCTGAGTACATCCGCCTTAATCTCAACGAACTCTGACCCCTGACAGGACATCCAGACACTATGCCCGTGAATTTCGACCTCAACGATCTCTATGCCTTCAGAGCGTTAGTGGAATACGGTAACTTCCGTGTCGCCGCTGAATCTATCTGTCTGTCCCAGTCGGCGCTGAGCCGCAGGATTGAAAAGCTGGAAGCCGCGCTGGGGAACCGACTCTTTGACCGAACCACACGCCGCGTCTCGCTGACGTTATACGGGCAAAACTTTGCGGAACGCTCCGCGCAGCTGCTCGATAACGTAGAGTCAATGCTGGCTGATGTCGATAAAGCCAGCGAAGAGCGGACGGGGCTGATCACGGTGGCCACGGTACCTTCCGCAGCCTGTTACTTTATGCCCGATGTGATCCGTCGCTTTCAGTCTCGCTATCCGCGCGTTCGCATTAAGCTCATCGACAGTAGCGCGGGCAACGTGATGGACGCCGTGGCCCGAAGCCAGGCGGATTTTGGTATTTGCTTCGCAGGAAACTTGTCGTCTGAAATCGAATTCTTCCCGCTGGTGGAGGATGTGTATGTTGCAGCATGCAGAAGGGATCACCCGCTGGCGCAGAAGAGCCAGCTGACGTGGCAGGCATTTTTTCAGCAGGATTACATCTCTCTCGATAAAACGTCCGGCAATCGCAACCTGCTCGATCGCCTGCTGGGGGATATCATTCCCGAGCGTCCCAGCGTCTGCGAAACGCGTCATGTCACCACGATGCTCGGTATGGTAGAGGCGGGGATCGGCATTGCTGCCGTTC
>NZ_JTLF01000314.1:0-607 GCF_000798855.1 Enterobacter sp. ZOR0014
AGAAGCCGCTGGCGAGCCTGCTGGCCAGCGGTCTGGCGATGGTGAGCCAGGGGACGACGGTTATTTTACCGGCAGTAGAAAAAGGGCTGGAGGCCGGTAAGCTTACGGTTTCATGGGTCAAGGGCGTTGGGGCGGTAGCGGGTGGGTTTGCTTCGGCGATTTCGGTGTTTACTGATGGTGCTTCAGCAGTAGATGAATTTAAGAATAAACGTTTTTGCCTGATGGGTGTGATGGTGTTGAAAACTTTTGTAGATGGACTGGCTGTCACAAAATCAGTTGGTCTTCTGCTGGAACAGTTTAGTAGACCGATGGCTAAAAAAGTAGCCGGAAAAATTACAGGTTTTTTGGCCTGGGAGTTTTTAGGGATCCGAATACTTGCAGTACTGATGACCTGGGAGGCGATGGTGGCAATAACTTTGTTGCAGGTGGTAGTGACCTGGATGTCGGACGACGAGCTTCAGATATGGTGTGAGAAATGCGTATTTGGCACAGCGCCATTCAACCGCAGCGTGTCAGACCAGAATAAAGCCCTGGAAGCGGCGATAAAGGATATTTCATGAGTTCAGTTGAAAATCAGCAGGTATGCTCCCGGTTTGTTGAGCCAGAG
>NZ_JTLF01000400.1:0-623 GCF_000798855.1 Enterobacter sp. ZOR0014
TCATCGCTGTTTATCTGCGCTGCGGCCTCCGGTGTCGCCCCTGCATCTTCCGCTCGAAGTCGGGCTGTCGTGTCGGCACGGCGTAAGCCGGAACTCAGACGACACAGACACTGGAGGAGTTTTATGAACACTACCACCCCGGCGATTTATGTAGGTACATACCACAAATACAACTGCGGTAGCCTCTACGGTAAATGGTTTGACCTCACCGACTTTGATGATAAAGCAGAGTTTCTGGAAGCCTGCAACGAGCTGCACGCCAATGAATCCGACCCGGAACTCATGTTCCAGGACTGGGAAGGGATCCCGTCAGCATTTGCATCCGAATCTTCCGTTGACTGGAATTTCATTGAAGCCTACAAGCGCGCAGTAGAAGACGGTATGGATGCTGCATTTATTGCCTGGGTGGAATACTCCGGAGAGTGTGATTATGACGCCTTCGAGGATGCTTATTGCGGAGAAGCTGAGAGCGAAGAGGACTACGCCTGGACTATGGCAGAAGAGTGCGGCCTTCTCAATGACATTCCGGAATCGCTGCGTTGCTATTTCGATATGGGAGCCTGGGCGCGGGATTTGTTCCTGGACGGTCTGGTATTTCTGGATGGCTACGTGTTCAACGGTTG
>NZ_JTLF01000096.1:0-5389 GCF_000798855.1 Enterobacter sp. ZOR0014
CCATAAAAGCCGCGGGGGCGCTGGCTTCCGCTGCGGGTGATGGATCGCTTGATGAAAAACGCCAGCAGTTGCAGGGGGCAAAAGGCAGTACCGCGATTGCGGCGTCCGTGCAGACCGATAATCTTGACGGCGATATCAACCGATTTCAGGCCGCGTGGAGCGGGTTGAAGATTGACGTGTTCGATAAAGCGGATGGCGCTCTGCGTAAACTGATAACAACCGCAACCGGCTGGCTTAGCACGGCCTCCCTTTGGGTGAATGCCAACCCCGCGTTGACGCAGACCCTCGCCAGCATCGTTGTCGGTGCGCAGGCGTTTTCAGGCGTGCTGGGGGGAGTCGGTATGGCTATCGGCCCGGTTCTGACGGGCGTCAATATGGTCATTACCGCAGCCGGGATGTTGGGAACGGTATTCAGCGTGGTGGGCGGCGCCATCATGACGGTGCTGGGTGCCCTTAGCTGGCCGGTGATTGCCCTTGGCGCAGCGATTGCCGCAGGCGCATTACTCATTTTCAAATACTGGGAGCCCATCAGCGCCTTCTTTGGCGGCGTGATGGAGGGGCTTTCGGCGGCCTTCGCACCGTTAGGCGAGTTGTTCTCACCGCTGATGACGGTATTTGATGTTATCTCGGAGAAGGTGGGCGGTATCTGGCAGTGGTTCACTGACCTGATCTCGCCGATTAAGGCGACGCAGGAAACGCTGGATGGCTGTAAAAATGCAGGCGTGATTTTTGGGCAGGCGCTGGGAGAGGCGCTAATGGCACCGCTGAATCTCTTTAACAGCCTGAGCGGTAAGGCCAGCTGGCTGCTGGAGAAGCTCGGTATTATCAAAAGTGAGTCGGATAATCTCGACACCGCAGCGGCAAAAGCAGAAGCGGCATCTCCTCCAGTAGGCAGTTCGTCTGTTCCAGGCGCGGGGTTCTATGGCGGCAGCCTGGGGTATCAGCCAACCGTTGCTGCTGCAGGTCGTTCTTACGTCGATCAGAGTAAAAGCGAATATAACATCACGCTGCAGGGTGACATCTCTTCCGGAACGGATCTGACTCGTCAAATTCGTGAGGCCATAGAGAATAGTGAACGTGAAAAAATGAGACGGCAGCAATCCAGCTATATATATGGTTGAGGAGAGAGAAAATGTTAATGGTGCTGGGGCTGTTTGTCTTTGAACGACGAACCTTACCGTATCAGACAATGCAGTTTACAAAGGACTACCGTTGGGCGTCCAACGATCGCATCGGGAAACCCAAAGCCTGGCAGTATCTTGGCGAAGGCGAGACATCTTTTACCCTCACCGGGTTACTTTACCCGGAACTCACGGGAGGGCGACTTTCTCTCAAGGCGGTTGAGCTGATGGCGAATGAAGGACGGGCATGGCCGTTGATAGACGGTACCGGCATCATTCACGGTATGTTTGTCATTGAGAAAGTTGCGCATACACACTCGGATTTTTACAGCGATGGTACCGCGCGAAAAATTGAATTTACCCTTTCGCTAAAACGTGTCGACGAATCACTGATGGCGATGTTTGGCGACCTGAGAACGCAGGCTGAAGAGCTGGTGACGAGTGCGCGTAATAGCATGGGAGGGCTGGTGGGATGATCACCGAAATGAATATCCGGGCGGGCGGGAAAATTGCCCCTGATTTTATGCTTAAGCTTGACGATCGTGATATCACGCAAAATTTCAGCCATCGTCTTATCAGCCTGACCATGACCGACAAACGGGGGCTGGAAGCCGATCAGCTGGATATTCTGCTGGATGATTCCGACGGGCTGCTGGACTTGCCTGCCCGGGGGGCAAGGCTGTCCTTATGGCTGGGATGGGAGGGAACCCCGCTCGAGGAGAAAGGGGACTTTACGATTGATGCGATTCATTTCCGGGGCGCGCCGGACACGCTGACCATCCAGGGATTCAGCGCAGATTTTCGTGGAAAGCTAAACGTGCGGCGCGAACAGTCGTGGCATGACATGACGATTGGCGCGATAGTCGATACCATCGCTCAGCGTAACCAGTTGACCGCCAGCGTCGCGTCGGGGCTTGCATCCATCTCCATCTCTCATATTGACCAGTCTCAGGAGACAGACGCGGCCTTCCTCTCCCGCCTTGCTGAACGTAATGGAGCATTTGTTTCAATCAAAGCCGGGAAGATTATCTTTATGAAAGCGGGCCAGGCCGTGACGGCCAGCGGCACTCCGCTTTCCTTAATGATGATTGAACGTGGGGATGGAGATAAGCACCTTTTTTCCGTAGCTGACCGTGAAAATTATTCCGGCGTAACGGCCAAATGGCTGCAAACGCGTGACCCCAAACAACAAAATCCTCAATTGAGTATTAATCGTCAGTCCGGAGGGCAGCAGACAGAAGCACTGCACCACCCGGATGCCGCCGCACCGGTAGCGGGAGCAGCAGGCAAGGAGCAGAAACCGCAAGAGAGGCTGGTGGGATCGGCGGAGAACGTATTTGAGCTCACCACGGTTTATGCATCTGAAGAGCAGGCGCTCAGGGCCGCAGAGGCGAAGTGGCGCGCGCTTCAGCGAGGAACCGTAAAGTTTTCCATCCAGCTTGCCCTGGGACGCGCCGATCTGTTCCCCGAAACGCCGGTGCTGGTAAACGGTTTTAAACGCGTCATTGACGAGCAGGCGTGGATCATCAGCGAGGTGGTGCATACCCTCAACGATAGCGGATTTACCACGCAGCTTAAGCTTGAGCTGAACGTCAGCAACGAAAAATTTACTGTTGATAGTGAGTAATGTAGTTGCTATTGGTTTTATTTTGGGTATTATTGATTCACAAAATGTGAATCAAGTGGAGGGGTACATGTTTCATTGTCCTAAGTGCAAGCATTCAGCGCATGCGCGTACCAGTCGCTATCTCAGTGAAAATACCAAAGAGCGCTACCACCAGTGTACCAATGTGGACTGCAGCTGTACGTTCGTGACGATGGAGTCCGTGGAGCGTCTGATTGCGACGCCTGGCGCCTCTGAGAGTGTCCGAACGGCTTCACTGGCGCGCAGTTAGCGGATTCGACTACCTCAGCTATACCAGTGACGTGCAGCTGTTTTTACAGACGCTAACCCAGAAGGACTCGCTTTAATTGGCTGAGGTTCAGAAAGTCTTTTGTGCGATAGACCGTGCCGGAAGACTTCAACCTCGCGAATATTCGACCCGGGAAGCAACTGGGAATGTCGCATACGGAAGTGTCAATGCACGTCGCCCTGGCGGATGACCTGGTGAGGCCGATAGACCAAACATATCGCACCAGGTGAAACAATTGGTGAAGGCGTAACTATTGCTTATCTTATCGATGTCGCAGTGACAAAGTGTGTAAAGGCTAGAAAATATGAGGTTCAACCAAAATTCACTAACTGTAAACAGTGGGAAAGGTGAGCTAGGCAAGATTGTCATTGGTGAGAATTTTTTTTGGGGAGTGAAAAACAGCATTTTTGGCAACGAAGAAAAAACAGAAATTATTCACGCGTATGCTCAAGAGCAAGAGGTTGCGTAAGTGTAATTCGCTGTTTTAAAGGGACTAAGTAAATCAATATAAAACCTGCGTTAGCAGAGCGCAAGAGCGCCAAAGAGTAACCAAAAAAATCTTTTGCAGACCAACATTTACTTTCTTAACAATCGCTTATGTTTCTTAGTCTGTGGGGATCCTCAGTTTTATTTTCCTCCAAACAGAACGCCAGACCACGTAAATACTGATCGCTTTGCGTACAACGGAACCTGAAACACATTATCAGTGTCCTTTTCATTCGGAGTGCAATTCGTTCGATATAACATGCAAAGTCTTTTTGCAGTAGACAGTGGTATTGCCAGGGATGTCTTTGTTCACAAATGACATAGCGCCAATAACAACATTATCACCAATGCGAATATTATCTGCGATGATACAGGAATTCGCACCAATACTTACATTATTGCCAATATGGATGAATATCGGCTCTTTATTAACATTCGCACCGGTAATGCCAATCGTGGTATTTTGCCTTATCCGGAGAGAATGACCTATTACAGCTGAACCATTTATTACAATTCCTTGATGATGGGAAATCACCATGCCGGGTCCAATGTGTGCCCCCAACTGAATCTCAGTCCCATATTTGAACATGAGGTTTCTGTTTATCTTTGCTGCTCGTTTTTTCAGAAATTTACTGTCTGAATGATGCCAGTACGACGCAATACGCCACCAGAAGTGGAAACGGCGATTGGGGCATTTGATAGCTTTATGCAGCACCATGAACCACGAAAACTTCTTTGAACTCATCATTACTTCGTGGCGCAAGCATGTACGCAAATGGTTTGATCTGGTTTGTTTATCCATTACTTAATTTTCCCCTTCATTTGTCGCGGGAATTTATAGTCAAAAGTCTAGGGTAATCAACTTCTTGGCGTATAGGCCATGTGAACAGAATCTTGTCGTTGCTTGAGAAGAGGGTGATACTAACCTTCTTACGACATTTTTACGACCCTCATACCTTAGTTAACAAAAAAGCCACTCATTCGAGTGGCTTAATCATATGAATTTAAAGCTAAAATTTGGTGGCCCCTGCTGGACTTGAACCAGCGACCAAGCGATTATGAGTCGCCTGCTCTAACCACTGAGCTAAGGGGCCGTGGCGGTGAATTATAAAGTAACTCTCTACAGCAATCCAGCCATTCACACCTGCCTGCTGTTTTTATAAACAATGCATAATCAATCCTTTATACTTCCCTTACGATGGATTGATCGGGAGTAAAAATGATCAACGATATTCTGGCCCCTGGCCTGCGGGTGGTGTTCTGCGGAATCAACCCGGGTAAGTCCTCGGCGCACACCGGCTTTCACTTCGCCCATCCGGGAAATCGCTTCTGGAAAGTGATCCACCAGGCCGGGTTTACCGACAGATTACTCAGGCCCGAAGAGGAACAGCACCTGCTTGATACGCGCTGCGGCATTACTATGCTGGTTGAGCGCCCGACGGTGCAGGCGAGCGAGGTCAACCTGCATGAGCTCCGCAGCGGCGGACGGGAGTTGGTCAAAAAGATAGAGGACTATCAGCCCGCAGCGCTGGCGATCCTCGGCAAGCAGGCCTACGAGCAGGCGTTCAGTCAGCGCGGCGCTAAATGGGGTAAGCAGAGCATTACCATCGGCGTGACGCAGGTGTGGGTGCTGCCAAATCCAAGCGGGCTTAACAGGGCAACGCTGGATAAGCTGGTGGAGGCGTATCGGGAGCTGGATGAGGCGCTAATGGTGCGAGGGCTTTAGGGGCTCTGCGGCCTGATGCCCTCACCTCACTAAGGGATCCCCACAACGTTATAGCAGCACGGAACAGTCCCCTCGCCCCTCCGGGGTGTACAGTCCAGGGACATAGTGAACACTTGTTCGGGGACATGGTAGACACTTACAAC
>NZ_JTLF01000263.1:0-6143 GCF_000798855.1 Enterobacter sp. ZOR0014
TGGAGCCGAACTGGCTGAAGGAGAAACTGGTTAAAACGCTGGAAAATTATCTGGCGATGGCGCGCAGCCCGGATAACCACGTGATCTCAATCACATAATTTCCTCCAGCGGCGGCGAGCCTTAACCACTCGCCGCTTCCTTTGACCGCTCACCCGTCACTTTCAACCACTCATTCATTTACCCACCTTTACACGCGCGAGGATCTGGCACGATCGCTCCAGCATTACTCAATACCTCCTCACAACGAACCTTGACCCTTTTTTCTTTACATAAAAAACCAGGTCTTACTATGGATACTAAAAAACTACTTAAGCACGTGCCCTGGGCCTTACTCGGGATCCTCGGTGCTTTCTGTCTGGCGGTTGTCGCATTACGCCGGGGCGAACACGTCAGCGCCCTGTGGATCGTCGTCGCGTCCGTTTCCGTCTATCTTGTGGCTTATCGCTACTACAGCTTATACATCGCGCAGAAGGTCATGAAGCTCGACCCAACGCGCGCCACGCCGGCGGTCATTAACAATGACGGCCTGAACTACGTGCCAACCAACCGCTACGTGCTGTTTGGTCACCACTTTGCCGCCATTGCAGGCGCTGGCCCGCTGGTCGGCCCGGTACTGGCCGCGCAGATGGGCTACCTGCCGGGTACGCTCTGGCTGCTGGCGGGCGTGGTGCTCGCGGGCGCGGTGCAGGACTTTATGGTGCTGTTTATCTCCTCACGCCGTAACGGTTCGTCGCTGGGTGAGATGATCAAAGAAGAGATGGGTCGCGTGCCGGGCACCATTGCCCTGTTCGGTTGTTTCCTGATTATGATCATTATCCTCGCGGTGCTGGCGCTGATCGTCGTGAAAGCGCTGGCCGAAAGTCCGTGGGGCGTGTTTACCGTCTGCTCTACCGTACCGATCGCGCTGTTCATGGGCATTTACATGCGCTTCCTGCGCCCGGGGCGCGTGGGCGAAGTCTCCGTGATTGGTATCGTGCTGCTGGTTGCCTCTATCTACTTTGGCGGCGTCATTGCGCATGACCCGTACTGGGGCCCGGCGCTGACCTTTAAGGACACCACCATCACCTTCGCGCTGATTGGTTACGCGTTTGTATCCGCCCTGCTCCCGGTATGGCTGATTCTGGCACCACGTGATTACCTCGCGACCTTCCTGAAAATCGGGGTTATCGTCGGGCTGGCTATCGGGATTGTGATCATCAACCCTGAGCTGAAAATGCCGGCGGTGACTCAGTACATTGACGGCACCGGCCCACTGTGGAAAGGCGCGCTCTTCCCGTTCCTGTTTATCACCATCGCCTGTGGTGCCGTGTCTGGCTTCCACGCGCTGATCTCCTCCGGCACCACGCCGAAGCTGATGGCCAACGAAACCGACGCGCGCTTTATCGGTTACGGCGCGATGCTGATGGAATCCTTCGTGGCGATCATGGCGCTGGTTGCGGCGTCTATCATCGAACCGGGCCTGTACTTCGCAATGAACACCCCGCCTGCGGGTCTGGGCATCACCATGCCAAACCTGCATGAGATGGGCGGCGAAAATACCGCGCTGATCATGGCCCAGCTGAAGGATGCCAGCGCCCACGCGGCAGCAACCGTCAGCTCCTGGGGCTTCGTGATCTCCCCTGAGCAGATCATGCAGACCGCGAAAGACATCGGCGAACCGTCCGTGCTGAACCGCGCAGGTGGCGCACCGACGCTGGCTGTCGGTATTGCACATGTGTTCCATAAAGTGCTGCCGTGGGCAGACATGGGCTTCTGGTACCACTTCGGTATTCTGTTTGAAGCGCTGTTTATCCTCACCGCGCTGGATGCCGGTACCCGTGCGGGCCGCTTCATGCTGCAGGACCTGCTGGGTAACTTCGTGCCGTTCCTGAAGAAAACCGACTCTCTGGTGGCGGGTGTGCTCGGCACTGCGGGTTGCGTAGGCCTGTGGGGTTACCTGCTGTATCAGGGCGTGGTTGATCCACTCGGCGGCGTGAAGAGCCTGTGGCCGCTGTTCGGTATCTCTAACCAGATGCTGGCCGCTGTGGCCCTGGTACTTGGCACCGTCGTACTGGTGAAAATGAAACGCACCAAATACATCTGGGTGACCGTCATTCCTGCACTGTGGCTGCTGCTCTGCACTACCTGGGCGCTGGGCCTGAAGCTGTTCAGCACCAACCCGCAGCTGGAAGGCTTCTTCTTCATGGCGAACCAGTACAAAGAGAAGATTGCCGCAGGCGGCGCAGAACTGACCGCGCAGCAGATTGCCAACATGAACCATATCGTGGTGAACAACTACACCAACGCAGGTCTGAGCATTCTGTTCCTGGTGGTGGTGTACAGCATCATTTTCTACGGTATCAAAACCTGGCTGAAAGTGCGTAACGCCGAAGGCCGTACGGATAAAGAAACGCCGTACGTGCCGGTGCCGGAAGGCGGCGTGAAGACCTCTTCACACCATTAAAAAAATGGCGGGTGGCGCTACGCTGACCCGCCCTACAACGGTACTGTAGGCCCGGTAAGCGTAGCGCCACCGGGCTTTGTCTTATCAGGATGCATTATGTTTGGTAACTTAGGCGAAGCGAAAAAATACCTCGGTCAGGCGGCAAAAATGCTGATTGGTATTCCGGACTATGACAACTACGTTGAGCATATGAAGACCAACCATCCGGATAAACCGTACATGACCTACACTGAATTCTTCCGCGAGCGTCAGGAAGCACGCTACGGTGGAAGTGGAGAAGGCGGCGTCCGCTGCTGCTAAAGGAGAGAACATGACCCCGATTGCCGTCACCCTGCTGACCGGTTTCCTCGGCGCCGGTAAAACCACCCTGCTGCGCCACATCCTGAACGAGCAGCACGGCTTCAGGATCGCCGTCATCGAAAACGAATTCGGCGAAGTCTCCGTGGACGATCAATTGATTGGCGATCGCGCCACGCAGATCAAAACCCTGACCAACGGCTGCATCTGCTGTACCCGCTCAAACGAGCTGGAAGACGCCCTGCTGGATCTGCTCGACAGCCGCGATCGCGGTGAAATCGACTTCGACCGTCTGGTGATTGAATGCACCGGCATGGCCGACCCCGGCCCGATTATTCAGACCTTTTTCTCCCATGACATTCTTTGCCAGCGCTACCTGCTGGACGGCGTCATCGCCCTGGTCGATGCGGTTCACGCCAACGATCAGATGAACCAGTTCACCATCGCCCAGTCTCAGGTGGGCTACGCTGACCGCATCCTGCTGACCAAAACCGACGTGGCGGGTGACAGCGAGAAACTGCGTGAACGTCTGACCCGCATTAACTCCCGCGCGCCGATTTACACCGTGACGCACGGCGATATCGACCTCTCACAGCTGTTCAACACCAACGGCTTTATGCTGGAAGAGAACGTCACCACGAAACCGCGTTTCCACTTTATGGGAGACAAGCAAAACGACGTGACGTCGATTGTGGTGGAGCTGGATTACCCGGTGGATATCAGCGAGGTCTCCCGCGTGATGGAGAATCTCCTGCTGTCATTTGCCGACAAACTGTTACGCTACAAAGGGATGCTGTGGATCGACGGCGAACCGAACCGCCTGCTGTTCCAGGGCGTGCAGCGCTTATACAGCGCCGACTGGGATCGCCCGTGGGGCGATGAAGCGCCGCGTAGCGTAATGGTATTTATTGGCATACAGCTGCCGGAGGAAGAGATTCGCGCGGCGTTTGCAGATCTGAAAAAATAACCGCCCTGCTTCCCCTCTCCCCCGTGGGGAGAGGGGAAGGTTGAGGGGTGCCTAAACTTATTTCAACGCCTCCGGCAGCGTCACAATCCACAGCTTACTATCCGACTCCGGCTTCTTCAGCGGCTTCACGCTAAGCGTGGTTTCAACCGGTTTATCATCCAGCGTCAGCTTGCCTTCCGCGTTCACCCGATAATCCTTGAGCTTCTTGCCCTCGACCGGATTTTGCATCGCCACCTTCACGCCAAAGTCATTATCGTTCGCTACGGCAAGCCGTTTGCTGTCGATCAGCGCCAGCCCTTCGGCCTTCTCCTGCTGCCAGCCAAGAGCACGCAAATCAACGACCTGCGTTTTTGCCGCAAGGGTAATGCCGCGCTGCTTCAGGGTTTTCTCATCATCAAACTCCGGGTACTCGCCCGGCTTGTCAAAGGCGCTCAGGTCGCTCGCCTTGCTGAGGTCCACCTTGTAGATAAGGTTATGCATCCCGTCATTTTTATCGCTGCCCTGCTCAATCAGCAGGATATGCTGGTCATCAAGCGCCACGATGTCGCCGATTTTGGCATCACTGTTTTTGCTGTAGGCCGCGCTGTCGATAGGGTAGCCGTACATCGCTGTTTTGCCGGTCGCCGGGTCGAAGCTCACGAGACGCGTAAACAGCGCCTGCTTTTTGCTTTTACCGTCGATATCCAGCGTACTTTGTACCGCGGCGATAATGCGCCCGTCCGGCATACGGGTCAGGCCTTCAAAGCCCCGGTTCGGTTGGCGCCATTTGATAACGTTTGGCAGACCGCCCGCGATCGACTTTTCCCCTTCCGCCGCCTGCGGGCCGTGGATCGCCAGGATTTTCCCTTTACTGTCGACGTTAATCAGAAACGGGCCATACTCGTCGCACAGCCAGTAGCCGCCTTTGCCGTCCGGCGTGATGCCTTCCGTATCCAGCCCGCGGTTGTCACCCTTCAGCGTCTTGAGAGTGTCGCTAAACGCCACCTCATTGGTGGATCCAATCACGCCGCTTTGCAGCGGCAGACCGTTAATCTCGCCTTTATCGTCATGCAGCGGGCGGGCATCCGTCGCTTCTGCTTTACCGTTCTGCACGCGGATGGTCATCAGCAGCGGCGCGAAATCCGGCGTGACAAAAATTTTGGCTTCATTTTTACCCATTTTTGGCGCATCGGCGTTTGGACCGCGATCGGTCACGGTTGCAAAGGTCAGGGCATCGCCCTGCTTACCCGTAAACAGCAGGCCAGAGCCAATACCCACCGGGAGTCCGTTCGGAAATGCGCTGGCGAACACGCCGCTGTAGTTGACGTGTGAGCCTTCAGGAAAGCTGACGACATAGCGTTCAGCCGTGGGCTGTGCCGCCAGGCCAGAGAAAGAGAGCGCACAACCAACCAGCACAGGAATGATTTTTCTTTTCATATTGTTAGCATCCAGTAAGTGAAGCCAACAACGTAATGAACAAACGTGTCAGAAAAATGACATCGCAGGGAAAGGCGCCTGCGCGAGAGAACGTGTTTTCACCACCATAAGTGTAAATCTTTGTTGTTTTATGTGATTTTTGAAATATTTTTGGAAATTTCTGGAGCCTCCATTATTACACCTCCAGTCACTATCCCGGCCTCGTTCAGTTTATGTTTAGTCAAAAAACTAAACGGTTTCTAAACGCCTGAAAATCACGCGTTGACTCCCGTTCAATCAAACAAAAACGCAACATTAAATAAATTAAATTTAACAAAACCAGCATAAAACAGCGACTTGTATCACATTTGCAGTCATAAACATCGCTTGTTATGGTGCCTCCAGATTAATTTGATGATGAGGCACGAAACATGAAAAAATTGAATATCCTTCTTCTTTCTGCACTGACCGCCCTCTCTGGTTCCGCACTGGCCATGGGCGGTAGCGTTGAGCAGGGTAAAAACTTTACTAACCTCAATCTGGAAATGGGCAAATCCTCATCCGGCCTGTACGCCGAAAGCAACTGGCTCAAAAACACCGATGACGGTACCCAGACCGGTGGCGTGGGCGCAGGCTACAACCTGGAAGTGGGCCCGGTCATGCTGAACGCAGGCGCGAAGGCGATCTACATCGGCCCGAAAAAAGGCGATAACGGCGTGGCGTTCCCGATTGGTGGCGGCGTAAACGTTGCGCTGACTGACAGCATCCATGTCTATGGCGAAGGTTACGTTGCGCCTGAAGGCCTGAACAACAGCGTGAAAAACTATGTGGAAGCCAACGGCGGCGTAAGCTGGACGCCTGTCACGCCGCTGACCCTGAAAGTGGGTTACCGCCACGTGAGCGTTGATGGCAAAGACGGTCGCCCTGGCCACACGCTGATTGACGGCGCATACGTGGGCGGTGGTGTGTCCTTCTAAGGCTGTATTGCGCGTTTCGCCCGGCGGCGCTACGCTTGCACGGGCCTACGGGTTTTGTAGGCCG
>NZ_JTLF01000156.1:0-1719 GCF_000798855.1 Enterobacter sp. ZOR0014
CGGTTCTCCCGCGAATATTGAGCGGGAGAACGACGGGAAGAACGGCATGAAGCAATAAATCACTGCGACCGGGCGAGGATGGCGGCGTAGCAAACCCTTGCATTTGCAGCGTTCGGGCTAAAGTGAAGGCACGGCGCTCACATCCGCCGCGCCAGCGCGGCATTAAAAGCGGAGTTCACGACATCCTCTTTCGTTGTGAATTGTCACCGGTTGCCGGGGACGCTCCCCCGGCCCGTTCTCAGGCTACCAGCGCGTCTTTCAGTGCGTAGACGTCATTCCTTGCTTCCTTTACGGAATCGGGTTCAGGCCGCCCGGCCTCCCAGGCCATTCCGGCGCGATGCTCCAGCTCACACTCATAGTCGCGCAGGACGCGTGCAAGTAAAGCTGCCGGTACACTCACCTGACGGTTTGCCGCTTCCCGCTGATGGGCCAGGAGATCGCTGATAGTCAGATTATTTACCCCCTCCTGGCGGTATTGCGTCATTTTCATTTCACCAAGCGCCTTCATCACCGCCCGGATTTCAGCCTCGTCCGGTTCTGGCTGGTTTTCACGGCAGGCCACGCTAATCCCCTCTTCCGTCCAGACCAGCAGGACCAGGGGTTCGTCAGACGTGAACATGTTTTCAAGCTGTACACAAAGTTCTTTGCGGGTTCCGTACATCTTTTTATCTCTTTCGTAAGTGGTTACAGGCCGGGCATCAGCCCGGCAGGGTCAGTCAGCCCTGAAAGGTTTCGTCCAGCACCAGGGCTTCGCGGTAGGCTTCCAGAAGCAAGGTGTTAATCCGGCGCAGGGTCTGGGCGGCCATACGTTCAGCCAGCGTTGCCGCGTCGTGCCGGTGCTGAGATTCGAGGCGGTTCAGCAGCATCCGCACGTCACACATGGCATTGCTGAGCTCGGCCACGTCCGCGCGCAGTGATTCAAGGCCCGGGTAGTTCATGCCGCCTCCGGATAATCAGGGTAAAACGTACCGTCATTGGCCGCCGGCATCCTTCTCGCCCGTTCAACCTGTGCCAGACGGCGAACGCCGGCGGCGTGGTACTGCTCAAGCATCTCGATCCCGATATAGCGGCGGCTGGCTTCGGCGGCGGCCACGCAGGTGGAACCGCTACCGGCGAACGGGTCAAGGACAATGGCCCCCGGACGCGTGAGCGATTCAATCAGTGGCCGCAGGCTCTGCACCGGCTTCTCCGTCGGATGGTGTCTGTTGCCCGTGTATTTCCAGGGGATCACGTCCGGGATGGGGCGGTCCGGGGTTTGCGGACGCCCCTTCGCGAGCAGGTAAGCGTTCTCATGGGTGTAGCCCACGAACGTTGATTTGGAGGCATAACTCTTCGCAAAAACGATATGGCCAACAACACGGAACCCGGCCGATTTCCACGCATTGAGAAACAGATCTGCGCGGTTCCATGCGTAAAAGCTCACCATCAGACTGTCGTTTTTGAGTACGCGGTACATTTCGTGGCACGCTGGCTGAAGCCATTCCGACGAATTGTCCCCGGCCAGAGTGCGGCCGGTACGGTCCTTAAAGCCAACCAGATACGGGGGATCGGTAAGAATAAAATCAACGGCACGTGCCGGAAAACGGGACATCACCTGCACGCAGTCACCCAGGATATAACGGGACATAGACACACTCCTCTCTGATATGCGGCACCCTGTTGCGCCGTGCCGCCACAAAAACCCGGCTCTGAGCGGAGGGCGCAGGGGCGACGCCGCAA
>NZ_JTLF01000153.1:0-893 GCF_000798855.1 Enterobacter sp. ZOR0014
GCGCCGTCCGTGACCATCAACACGATCGCGGGTGACGACATTCTCAATGCGGCCGAAGCGAAGAGCGATCTGACCGTGTCCGGCACCAGCACCGCCGAAGCGGGCCAGACGGTCACCGTGTCGCTGAACGGTAAAGACTACACCGCAACCGTCAGCGCGGACGGCAGCTGGACGCTGAACGTTCCGGCGGCGGATGTTGCGGCGCTCGGCGACGGCAGCGTGACCGTGACCGCGTCCGTGAGCGACAAAGCGGGTAACCCTGCTTCCGTTGACCATAACCTGACGGTAGATATCACCGTGCCAGCGGTCACCATCAACACCGTGGCGGGCGACGACGTGATTAACATCGCGGAGCACGCTCAGGCGCAGATTATCAGCGGTTCCGCCACCGGGGCGGCAGCGGGCGATAAGGTCACCGTCACCCTCGGCGGCCAGACGTACACCACCGTGCTGGACGCGGCGGGCAACTGGAGCGTGGGCGTACCGGCGAGCGTGATTTCCGCGCTGCAGGACGGCACCGTGACCGTCACGGCGTCAGTCACCGATGCCGCAGGCAATACCGGCACCGGCAGCCATAACGTGACCGTCGATACCGGCCTGCCGTCGGTCGGCTTCAACACCCTCAGCGGCGACAACGTGCTGAACGCGGTGGAGAAAGGCCATGACCTGAGCGTCAGCGGCACCAGCGCCAACCTGGCAGAAGGCACCGTGGTCACCGTGACCCTGAACGGCAAGCAGTACACCGCCACCACGGCGGCGGACGGCAGCTGGAGCCTGACCGTTCCGGCGGCAGATCTGGCGGGTCTCGGTCAGGCCAACTACACCCTGAGCGCGACGGCGACCAACGGCGTGGGCAACAGCGTCAGCAACACCGCGAACCTGCTGGTGGATAC
>NZ_JTLF01000068.1:0-445 GCF_000798855.1 Enterobacter sp. ZOR0014
AACCTTAACGCAGTTGCTGTTAAAAACCTAAGTGATTTACAAGGCAATAGAAAGGACGTAACAAGCACAGATGAAACTAATAACCAATAGTGCTGAAATTAAAGTAACTGAAAACGAGGACGGTTCTAAGTCGTTCCAAGGCATTGGTTCAGAAGTTGGCGTAGAGAATCGTAACGGTATTATCTTGACCCCTAACTGCATTGAGTTTGCTAGAGAACGATATCCATTGCTATATGAACACGGAGCTGGATCTAGTGAAGTAATTGGGGACGCGAAAGTTTATTATGACTTAGCTTCTAATAAATACCTGACTGACTTTACGCTTTACGACAATGCACCAAACATTAACAAAGCTGTGGAAAATGGAGCGTTTGATTCACTATCAATTGCCTATTACATTACAGATTATGAGTTTAATGAAAATGATGCTCTAGTTGTAATGTAA
>NZ_JTLF01000252.1:0-22195 GCF_000798855.1 Enterobacter sp. ZOR0014
CCACGCACCGGATTGACAGGAAAGTACGCCGCCATTGGCATCACGGCTTATAAGGCCGTTAGGGTAACAGGCCATGCCTGCAACGTTGACCTGACCCAGCTGCAAAACACCGCCAGCCGAAAGGTTGCCTGACGCTTTGACTGTGGCACCAGATACCTCGTTTGTTGCCGTAATATTTCGTCCGGCGCTGATGTCGCTTTCGGCACGTACCGTAGCTCCTTTTACTTGTGCTCCCGCTGTAATATTTTGGGTGAAATTACCATTCGCTCCGCTGACGTTACTGGTGAATATTCCGTTTGAACCACTTACGTTTCCACTAAATGCTCCTGTCTGACCATTAACGGTGCCAACGCTGTTCAGGTTATTTCCACCCATATCGATGGCTGTGTGCATCTTATTCAGGTCGGGGCGGCCATTAACCTGAAAACGGTACAACCTGTCGTTATCCTCCTGTGCACCAGATAACTCATCTGTTGAGAGAAGCACGACGATATGCCCGTTTCCGGAAGTAGCTCCGTAGCTACTCAGCGGGATTTTCCACGTCCGCAAGGCACCAGTGGCAGTTTTGCCGTCATCGATGTATCCTCCGAATCCGGTTTTGATATCCCGCGATATCAGCCTCAATGCTTTGGCCGGATATACACTTCCACCGCTTGATACCACCATTCCCTGCAACAATTCCGTGTTTTGCCCGTTTCTGACCAGGTACGTGTTCATACGCTGACCCTGGCTGTTTGTTTCGGTAAAACCGGACGGCAGAAAACCGGTATTTTTAAGCATGGCTGTGGTGATCACTGTCGGAGCAGTAGTGCTGGTTGCACTTAACAGTGTGGCATAGTTTCGCCCGACGTAGCCACGCGCAGCTGCTGCGTAGGTACTGATATGGGCTGCTTCAACCTGCCAGTTTTTCTCCTGTTGCCAGTCCTTGTATTTAGTGAGTCCAAAGACGGCCATTGCCATCACAACCAGGAGCGACAGAGCGACATCAAGATTTGCCCAGCCACGATCATGCTTTTTCATAGAATCGATATCCATACAGGTTGATACAGAAGAGTGAGCTGGAAAATACTCCCGCTAAGACAAAGCCAGGGTCCCAGCGGTCCCTCTTTTTTCCCCGATACATGCCAGGTTAGCAGCCAGAGAACAAAGGCTGCTGCTCCAAACAGAGTGACCAGTGCAGCATCTTTCCCCCCCATCCAGGCAGTCAGGCCAGTTATCAGCCATAAATCCCCCTGACCCAGACGCTGAGTGCCCCGGTTTACCAGGACACTCAGTAGCGCCATCAGACTGACTGTTGCTGCCATCTCCGCCAGTTGTGTAGATATACCTTCAACTGAAATGTCTGATGCTGCTCCCCAGAGCAATCCCCCAAGTAAAAGCCGTACTGTGAAGGTTCGTGGCAGATATCCACTGACTGCGTCTGTGCTCCCGGCCTGAAGAAGGAAGGCCATCATCACTATGGCAGCTGCCCGATCAGCAACAGGAACCGGTGCAAGGGCGGCGATCATACTGAAAGTAGCGAAGAGCCAAATCCCTGCCGTCAAGGTTGTTTTCTGTTCCTTAACGTTTATCGGGTGCTCCTCCAGAAATTCGAGCACGCGGCACATCAGGCCTCTGCCAATGAGTGCGAACCCCAGTAGTAACGGCAGACTCCATGCTGTCGTCAGACTCGTAACTATGATGGTTCGCATATTCGCTTTCCTTTCACCTGTCGACAGACTCGAAGACCTTTCAGCTCCAGATAGAACCCCCAGATACGGTTGGCATATTGCTCACGAGTTTCGTGCCGATCCTTACGGAATCCAGCGTTGTAAGACCCGAGGCAATTCCAGGTCACACCACATACCTGAAAGTGGCTGGCCAGGATCCACGCCCCTATCTGAATGTTCAGACAGGGGCGCTTCAGCAGGTCTTCTGCCCCCTGGATGACACCCATCCGGACGAGCTTCGGCACATGGGTTGAGTTAATCTGCATCAACCCATAGTCCGTGCTGACCGGATTACCCTTTTTATCCCGGTTGGTGTTTGTGACCCATGGACGGAACGAGGACTCCCCTTTGGCCACAGCCTTAAGCAGCAGTGGCTCGATCTGGTATCGGGCACCGGCATTGTTAAAGCAGGCATCAAAAGTCGCAGGCGGGGAGTTCGTGCTGGCCATCAATGGGCCGGAGGAAAAGGACAGAATGAGCAGCGTCATTACCAGGTGGCAGGAGAGAATGCGTTCTCTCCGCATGTTGTCTCCTTAGCTGTTCATCAGCTGTTCATCGTGAAGATCAGCTTGTTGGTACCCGTGCTGCCATTGTCAGCTGTGCATTGCGCGCTGGCTTCTTCAGTTGTCACGACCCCATCACTGTGCGCCGTGGAGTTGACGGTGATCGCATCAGCAATTTTGGCGCGACTGAGTTGTGTGACTAGCGAGACGCAGGCACCCTGAGGAACCATTTCGTAGGTCAAAGAGAACCCATTTGAGAACCCGGAGACTGTGACAGGTGACAGTGTCACGGCTCCACCCCATCCATTATAAAGCGTGGCAGTCCCGGAAGAGGGGGTACCACGTACAGTCATACTTTTAGGCTGAAGTTTCATCTGGATAAGCGAGCCCATCATTTTGGCACCGGAAGTGAATGTGTATCCATCTCCTCCTTTCATCATGTTTTGGGTGCTTGTGATGAGCGACTGAATGTTCGACGACTCCTTACCTACGTTGACGTTATTTTTGAGGGCGAAGTATCCCGCCAGGACGATCCCGATGACGACCAGTACGATTAGCGCGATGCTGCCCTGCTCCAGGAAGCCCCAGCCGCGGTGTTGCGAAAGCGCCTTAGTTGGTTTGTATGGCTGAGAAGTTGGTTCAGAATTAAATTGCATGATGTTTCCTCATTTAAAAAGAGCCCGACGAGCTGTTAAGGGCATTAATATCCATAACGACAAGGACCAGAAGCAGAAGCATCAGGATCATTGCCAGGAACATGAGTCCGCGGATTACAACAGCGCGCTTTGCTACGCGCTCCAGGGTTTGTTCAAGCCAGCGCTGTCCGTAGTTAATGATGATTTCATCGTCTCCATCCCCCTGCAAAAGGGAGAGGAAGTTGGCCGCTTCCTGCGACGGAAAATCGTAACCGCAGTCCTTCAGGGCCAGTCCGAAATGTTTACCTTCACGTACGTGTTCGGTAATTGCGTCGATTCGGACTGCAAGCCAGGGGGATGCAGTTTCCTGCAGGATCTCCAGCGCGTCTTTGGTTCTTACGCCGGACTGTAGTAGTGCACCGATGTTCAACAGGAAGGTCGCGCCCTGAATATCCTTATAAACCGACCATGGCATCAGCCCGTCGAATATACGACGAAGCCTGTCAGGGCGATGCCAGCGCGGTAGTGACCAGACCGTCCAGATAATTAAAGCGGTGGCGGCGATGCCGGTTATCACTCCATACTCACTGAAATACACTGAGATCCCGTAAAGAAACCCTAGCGCCCCGGTCCAGTTCTCTGGCGGGCTGATTTCTGTCAGCGTGGGAAGTAGCTCGGCATTCAGTACATAGATGGAACTGGACAACATGATGGCAAAACCAATCGGATAGATGGCCATCTGCCATACAGCTGCGCGAATACGCTTACCCGCGTGGGTCAGGGCACAGGCGTATCTGAGTGAGCGTGGAAGTGACTCACTGCGTATGCCGGCGCTTATTACGGATGCTTCTGCGGCAGGTAGCCACCGGGTGAGTGTACGCTCCAGCGTTTTTTCGCCGCTGTTTTCCCTTAACGCATCAATACAGTCGTCCGTCAGCTCAACGTAGGGATGCCAGTTCTGGCCGAAGTTAGTCCATGCATTGCGCATTTTCTCCAGTGAAGGCTTTAGTTTCTGTCGGTTTTCAATCAGAAACCGCAGCGCATCATAGAACTGAACACGATACTGACCGCTGAACGTCTTACGAACCAGGTTATATCGGAGTCGTTTCAGGAAGTGCATTTCACGCATCATCCACCTCCAGACGTTCATCTTCATCGAGTGGAATGATCCGGTTGGCCATCAGCGGGTCGACCAGTCCCTCGTTGATTTTATGCAGAACGTGCCGGACACGGCTGATCCCCTGCATGTTGTTTATCCAGAACTGCCGAGCCGCGACCTTGCCGTCAGTTTTCAGCAATTTAAAAAGACGGTTATTGGTCTCGATAACCTCGGCAATGACGGTACGTCCCCTGATACCCTGACCGACTTTTCCACGCACCTGTCCGTTGATCTCCACCACCTGTGTGCATGCTTCACACCCGGCCGGGTTATGGAAATAGAGCCTGTCGGTCGAGCAGACGCCTTCAATATTGCAGTATTTCTCCAGCCAATCCTTTTCCTCGTCACTTAAGGTGTTGACCTTATCCTGCCAGGATATACGGCATTCCGGACATAGTGTGGGTACCAGACGCTGACTGATTAGTCCGATTAAAAGTTGGGCATCACACAACAGATTTTCGTTAACACCGAGCGTAACCATACGCTCCGGGATGCCGAGTGCTGAGTTTGTGTGCAGGGTTGTCATCACCAGGTGTCCGGTCTGGGCGGCATAAATGGTGGCCAGCATCGAGACAAGGTCACGCATTTCACCCTCCATAATGGCGTCCGGATCCAGTCGCAGCGCTGACGAGATAGCTTTTCCCCAGGCGATACGTACTGCTTCCTCATCTGATTTGTCGCAGATGATTGGCGTCTGAACAGCTCCCACGACCTGGCCCTCAAGTGGGTCTTCGATGGTCAGAAGGTGTTGCCCGGGGTTGGTATCCAGATATTCACGGCAGGCGGTACGGAGCGTGGTGGATTTACCGGAACCAGTTGGACCCGAGAGGATGATCTTACCTTCAGGTCGGTCAATCATGCGTTTAAGCAGCTTGATTTGTTCGGGTAGATAACCCAGTTGCAGGAAGTCAGGTACGTTGTTACCGTCATCCGGAATAAGTCGCATAACCGCAATCAGCCCATCGCCAGTTGGGCGGTGACTGTAGCGGGCACCAAACAGACCTATTTTCCGCATCATGGCCGGGGAGAGTCTTGCATCCTGTTCCCGGTGTGGGTAGAAGCTGGTTTCTGACACATCCGACATCGAGAGAATACAGGTGGCACAGAGGGATATACCTTCCTCCCGCCGACGTTCATCCACCACATGCAAATAGCCGTGGACGCGCATTTTGACCTGGAAGAGTGAATCTGAAATCAGAAAGTGAATATCTGAGGAACCGAGCTTTTTGGCCACTGAAAAATAGTTCAGGATCCGTTGCTCACTTTGGCTGCTGTCTCCATCCAGGTCTGCCAGAGTTAATCCTGTCTTATCGCTGGCCTGAGGTTGAGCTTCCTGCTTTTTCCGCGCCTCTCGTAAGTCTGAGAGAGTGACAAAGCGATGTTTGATCCCCGGATGTTTGTTCATTAAGTCCATCAGCGCGGCCTGTACACTTGGGTCGACTCGCTGGTTGGTATCAATGAGGATTTCTTTCCTGTCACCGTCATCAAACAGCAGAAGAGATTCTGCAGTAATAGCGCTCATGGTTAGTCCCCAAAGGCAAGCAGTGTGCCATCGCTGAGTGTGACGCCGGCTAGCGTAATGCTCTTGACTGTGCTCTCCATCCCTGGAATACGGCTTCCCGGCGATACAACCAATGACTGTCCTGATTGGAGTTGCAGTGTGGCGCGGAGGTTTTTATCGCGGCCGTTAATCTCAAGAACGACAGGGCGATTATTCATGGTAACCGGGCGTGCAGGCTGACCGGGCAGTGAAGTATCGCCGAAGGAGGCACCGGGAAGAGCGGTGGCAGGAGTGCCGGCGCTGGATTGATTTTCCTCAAGCTGGCGCTGCAGTTGCGCCCCCTGAACTTCTGCCTGAAGAATAACGTTTCGTATATGCAGCTGTTCAAGCTGCCCTTTTGTCACACCGGGTGTCAGATTCCCTGCTGGCTGTGATACCTGTTGGTTCGTGGACTGAGAGGCCTGAACGGATAAAGGCCCGAATATTGGCAGCAGGAGCCAGAGTGTCGCCTGCCGAAGAAATTTACTTTGCTGACGCATAAATTTTACCTTCAGTGGTATAGCTGAACGCACTTCCGTTCAGCTCGAATGTTAAACGGGTAAGCCGGATACCAGTTTCATCCAGACCGTCGAATAAGATGATGGCGGGGAGGGGCGCGGAAAAACTAAACGCGTATTCCTGCCAGTCCTGCACAGGAGGCGGTTCTCCGTTCGACCCCGGCAGGACTGGAGGCATGGCTACATCAGTGATGTTGAGTGTGATTTGCTGACGCTGGAACCAGGAGAGGATGCGGATGAGCTGCAATGAACTGTCAGGCACTGCTTCATCTCTGAGTGGTCTGTCCGGGGGTGGTAATGAAATTCGGGCTTCCCGCCCCCCCTCCTTAAGATTGAATACTGGCGTGACACCGAAGACTTCCTGACTGCGAGCGAGAAACCCCTCGACTGTGCCACCGGGCATAATCTGGTACAAAAGGGTTATCCCGTCAGGAGAGCAGGTCCCGGATGCCAGTTTCCAGCTCCCCAGAACATGTAGCGCCGGATCGGTCTTTCTCTGACAATCATCAATCAGAGCCTGGGCTGTTACCTCGCGTGCCCATGGATGAGGCAAAACCTTAGGTTTTGCCTGACTGGCGAACATTTCGCGCGCCCTGGCCTGTATTTCTTCAGCGGTGAGTACCGGTTCCTCCGGTGGTGTGGCCGTCTGCCACCAGGCAATGGTGCCTGTGCTGAGCAGCAGTATCGCGCAAGCCAGTAACCAGCGCTGCCTCCGGAGTCCATCTACATGCACACGGCATTGCTGTCGCCTGCGTGCAGATAGTCCGGCAAAGAGGCTGTTAGCATCAAGGGGGGTTTCCACTGATGCCAGACAGACCCAGCCTTCTGGGGGCGGTTCGTTCATGCTCAGGAACAGTGTCAGCAGCCCCTGCATTTTGTCCGCACTCCCTGTTTTATCGGCAGTGACGGCAGGCACACCATTAATACTGGCCAGAAACACGAAGTCGGTACTACTCAACCGATAAATGCCGTATCCATTCCGTGTGCTGGCACAGAACGCGAGTGCCAGCGAAAAGAGCTGGTGACGGCGATGACGGACGGGCAATCTGCCACTCCCTGCGACTGATTGCCCTGTGTCCCGTTTATTGAACTGTCCTGTTGAGGTGTGGACGCCGATGCCGTCTGTTCTTCCGGAACGTGATTTTATTAGTTGAAATGGCGGCAGCCGAAATTTCTGTCTTTCCGTTGGCGCCCAGTCCATCCCCGCCAGCCAGTAACGGCTGCGGGATTTTCCATCCCGGATTGTAAACAGGTAATCCTCATCCTTCATTTCAGCCTCCGGAACTTTGCGGGAATGTCGGTGTGATCACGATGACCAGGGTGGTCCGTTCGTTTTTACCTGACTGACTTCCGCCCAGGAGCGGGTTCCCTGGCGTGAAGGTGCCGGATTTATTGACGGAGGTATTGTTCTGATCAAAACCAGTGAGGATCAGCGATTGCCCGGCCCGGAGATTTGCCTTCTGGCTCAGAGAGCGCAGTTTGGTATATGGCATCTCGATGTAAGAGTTCCCGTCTTTTGACGTGAAGTTACGGATGGTCGGTGGATCTGACAGGTTGAAGTTTACCTGTAGCTGAACGTTACCTGTTTCCTGAATCAACGGTAACAGGGTCATGTTGAAACCGGTGGTGATCATCCCAGGCGTCAGCGTTGTGGTGGCGCCGACATCGGTGGTTGTCGTTGTAGCCGACTGCGCTACATAGACCGTCTGATCTGCCATCTGAATAGGCACGGGTGTCAGGTTAGTCACGGTACTGGACTGAGAAGTGACGACGCTGACATCGCCCTGTTCTGACAATGCTTTCAGCAGAAGGCTGGAGCCAGCAAACTTCGCGGCATTACCAGTAGCGGTATCAAGAATGGACGCGCCGGCAGAAATACCACCAGTGAGATCCCCTGTCGCGTTGTTAAGCGTGGCGCCAGCAGAATGCAGTGACTTGTACACCAGGTTCCAGTCAATCCGGAAATCTTCGTTTCGTGAGTTACCGACGCTCAGGACTTCAACATTCAGGGCTACCTGCCTGTTCATGATGAGATTTTGCTCGTTCACATAACGGGCCACAGCGGCCTGTACTGACGGCGTGTCTGTCACAATCAGTGATGAGCTGGAGGAGGACAGCCAGTAGCGACCTTTGTTCGGGGTCAGCATCGACTCCACAGCTTTTCGCAGATCAGCATACAAATCGTATTCCTGCCCCGTGGTTGTGCTCTGGGAGGTTGTGGATTCGCCGGAGGCGGAGTTATCTGTACCACTGGTGGCTCCCATACTGCTGGTCGTCCCTGAGCTGACGCTCGACGTGCTGGACGTTTTAGTGTTCAGCATGGCCAGCGAATAGGTCCGGGTTTCCATCAGATAGAACACGATAGTTCCATTATCCATTCGCCAGTAGAGACCGCTACGGCTGGCCATCAGATCCAGAAGTCCGCCCAGGTCTCCCTGCCACATCAGTCCGGTAAGGTTCAGGGGCTGGCTGGTTCCTCCAGTCGGCAAAGAATTTACGCCCCCCAGACTGGCCAGTGGCGTCCGACCGCTGTCATCAGGTGGTGGTAGTGTGCCACTCATCTGGCGTGTGACGCCGGTACTGACGCTGCTCTGGCTGATATCAAGGGCGTCAGGAGTAAAAATAACGGGGGTTCCACACAGCGCGGTGATGCGTTGTGCCAGTTCCTGTAGCGTAATTGTATTTTTTGCCTGGGTGATATTGCATGACGGAGCCTGGCGGTTCCGTTCACGAACGGCGACCGGGATAGGACTCGGATTAATCCACTGACGCTCCGTCCAGGTCAGTGGTTGTTGATGTTGTGTTCGCGGGAGCTGTGCCTGTGCGCGGGCTACCGTGGCGTCAGATTGTGCCTTAGTCTGCATTTTGTTGATTTCAGAGAAGGTACAACCTGCGAGCATGGCAAAGCAGGACGCCATCAGCAGGCGCCGCAAAAGGGTTTTCTTCATGGGGGAAATCCGGATTAGTTGAGGTAAACCACAGCGCCTTCAGGAACGCCCTGTGGAGCCGTGAGCCCGGTGGCCAGACCGGAAAGCCAGATTAACTGGCCGCTTCTCATGGTGCCGATGAGTGCCGAACCGCGACTCTGTGCCCGTAAGGCATCAACGAGTCCAGCTTGTTCCGGCATCCAGACCCACAATCTACTCTGAAGTAACCGGTACTGGATCCGGGCGTCGGGAGTAAAGGGAAGACCCAGCTGGTCAACTGGAACTGTTCCATTCGTTTGGCCAGTTTTGTAACGCCAGTCGTTAACGCGGTTGGCGATAGTCAGGATCTGGGAGGCATAAAGCTGGCCGCTCTGCGTCTGTATTGCAGTCCGGCTGGTCTGATTTTGTTGCGAATCTATATCACCGACAATCAGGAAAAATATCATGCTGATTGCCAGTATGACCCAGCCCATCACCGACCTGCCGGAGTGTCTGTGACAGATACCACGCACTGCATGCGGGAAGCTTCAGCATAAAGCGGTTTCTGTGCTGAACGGTAAAGGTCGAACATCTGACCGAGCATGGTTTCAAAAGAGCCGCGGAAGGTCAGTGGTGCGTCAAGCCGATAATCCGTCACGGATACTGGCCAGATAACCGTCCAGTGCGATGATGCGCCTGATTCACAGCGGGTATCCTGCGCCCATTTCATCAACATTTCCCGAAGAGTCGTTCCCGATGGCGCCAGCCAGGTTTTGCCCTGAACCACAGGAGCGACTGGTTCCCCGGTGGCTGGTTGTGCTTTAACTACCGCTGTTGGTGCCTTCACCGGTTTTGTTGTTACAGAGGATGTGCTGGTTTTAACCGCTGCCGGCGGTATGGGTTGGGTCACCTCCGGTCCGCTGAACGGATTTCTCGGCGCGCCAGACACCTGTGGCGGAGCAGGGAGGTTTCCAGTGGACAGTGCAGGGACGGTCATCTGAGCGGTTTGCCCCTTTCGCTGCAATGTGACGGCATGACGATCCCAGTCCAGCTGACCCTGGATGGATTGCTCTGTCAGCAGACGGTTGAGCACCCTGGTCCACTGGTCATTGGTGTCGACCGAGACGATACGGGTATTCAGTACAGGTCTCAGGGCATTCTCATAGTTCAGCGTCCAGCCAGTCGGAATGATGCGCCTGACCCACTGTTCGAAAGTGAGGTTACGCACCGGTGATAATGACAGAACGGCAATGGGACCTAGTGTGCCTGTAAACGTGAGTGCTGGCAGCGCCGGATTCATGATGGGCCTCACGGAGCTGGCTTGTTTTGCGGAGGAGGCCATCATTGCTGGTTGCGGCAGCGGGGCGGTCTGCGATGTTACCGCTACGGGTGTCGGCTGGCGTACGGGAACGGGAGTGGCCGCCGGAGGCGCAATTCGCCGCTGTGTCTGTGTAATGATATCGGCACTATCGCTGATCTGGCCATCGACAAACACGAGTGCAGGGGTGTCAGGAGCAATGTTACGGTTATTAAATCCCGCGCAACTGCTTAACAGCGACGGTATTAACAGGGGCAGGGCAATTTTTTTCATGATGATCCCCGGGTGTTATTCGGTGGGGTGAACGGTAATACGTGGAAAAGCACAGTTCGCGTCAAAACCGGAACCGCTGATCAGAACATCGTCTCCGCGCGCTATCAGAATTTTTTGCTGCTGAGTTATGTAATTTTGCGAGGGCAGGTCTATCCCTTCCTCGGCTGAGCCAGCAGGGAGTTTTGTTAATTCGGGATGGCAGGCGTGTCGTACCGCCAGTGAAACGAGTTGTTTGTCATCCCCTGCATCGCTGACGACAGCCCTGACCGTGGTCCCATAAAAGAGAGTGCGGTATTCCTTACTTACGATTTTCCCATCTTCAGTAGTGACCGAATTTACATAGCGGACACTGTCTGAGTTGTCGAAAGTAACAGGTTGGCTGAGCGGCGCATCCATCCTGAGAGAAACCACTTTTTGTACAGAGGCTGATTTGCCGTGAGTAATGTCAATACGCTGATCGGGCTGTGAGGACGAGCAGGCGCTCAGAATAAGCGGCAATACGGCAAGGGTAATACGTTTCATGTTTTTACTCCGGAGTTAGTTGTTAGTGAAATACAGATATGAAAGAGAGCTGGATGTGACGAGTCGGGACGGTTATGTTTTTTGAGTGATGATAATGAGGCGGTTCGTTTCATCATTGAGGGGAAGAGCAACACTGAGCTTCTGTCCCCCCTTTAACCTGAGAAGTTGTCGGAAGTTGATAGTGTAACGGGAGTGTTCATTTTTTGAGCTGCCAGTGATCCGGGAAAGCTCTACGGTCGTCTGCATTAGTGCAGAGTCTGCGGAAAGAGCCGGCGTGATTACTAATGAGATATCATCCACGACATTTTCTTTCTTCTTCACCCCTGTCGTTGCGTGTTGTTGAGCGGAGTAATTTGAAACAGAGAACAGTAATGCCTTGTTGTTGGTTGTGACTCCGGACATATCGTAGAGCAGTCTGACGTCCCCTTTAGCGACCAGCTCCGTGAGCTCGTCTTCCAGTGAAGCGCTGACCGGTCTTAAAGATATTTTTGCACCTGGCTGTTCCAGCAATTCTTTTAGTTCAGGCGTTACGGGAGTGGAAAGCTCGTAAATACTGGCTCTGACAGGAATGTATGCAGTTCCGTTTTTCTGATACTGCCCGATTTCATTACGGTGAGGAGCCTGGTTTGAAGTAGTAACTCCGTTGCAGCCATATAACGCCAGCAGTGAACATAGCACGCCCAATATATGCGTTTTCATGATTAAGCCTCGGCAAAAAGATTAATGAAGGTCAGGGCGCCATATATCCCCGTAGCGGACACCTTCACGGGCACCCCATGCTGACTCCGGCAGTGTGTGATGTCCGATATAGAGTGTGCGAAGAGTGGCTTTGGGTAGTGAGATATCGCGGCCACGCACAACAGAGAAACGATCGAGATAGAAAGACTTTTCTACCTCATCATCTTCATTTTTTTTAAGGAGGAGTTGAAGCGTGACGGGGGAAGTCATTGAGCCTGTCGCGGTAAATGCTTCTTCCATACGGGTGAACTGTAGGATGTGGTTCTTACGATTTCGCTGGCGTTCCATGATTTCAGTTACAACCTGCTCAGGCCAGGGGCAAAGGCAGTGCTTCCAGCCAAGGCCGAGAAGTGAATTAAGGACTGCCCGAAAACGAAACAGATCACAGTTCCCGGTTGAAACAGCGTTGGTCCAGAGCGCAGTCAGGACGTCATCAATGGGACGATTTCGTTCGGTTTCGAGCAACTGCCGGATAGTCATAAACTCGCTACCCATCCCTTTGAATGTTGGTATTCTTCGTGCTCCGCTTAGCCATTCTGTGATGAATCTACGTTTGCCACGCTCTGAGGTTATGTGATGGTTTTCGACTGCCGTACGTAAGGCTACGAGAATGCACCACAAGAGATGGCTGACCTGTTCCTGGGTGGATTGCATGGTTTGTCTCTCTCTGGTTCCGGTTTCTGGCAATGACGTCTGTACCTTCATTCCGCCAGAATGAAAGAAGCCTGAAAGCAGGCTGGCTACAGGAACAGAGGGTGTTCATTGGGCAGGGCCAGCCCAGACGTCATTGCCGGAAAACGGTGAAAAAAAGCCCCCGTGAACGGGGGAAACTAAAGGGATGGTGTAAAACTGGTTTGGACCAGTTTAAGAGGCTCAGTTAAGTACATTTTAAAATCCCCACGCATCAGCATGGGTGATCATATCGAACAGCATTGCAGTCCGGGATATGGGATGATCCGTTTTCTCTAACTGCGTAAGGCGTTTGTATTGGCTTTTTGTCAGCCAGATATCTGATGCCGCTTCGAGTTCAGCTCTTGCAGCAGGGTGATGAGTCGGGTCGGGGTATTTCTTCATTAACGCTTCGACTACCCTTGTATTCACAGGGGCAATTTTACTGCCGAATTTCACAAAGTCGCAGAATGCAGAGTGTGCCCGAATCATATCTATTTTCTGTGATTCGAAATCTGCCTTAAGGAAGAAATATCCTGGGAAAACGGCCGAGATCCTTTTTCTGAAAACATGCGGGGCATCCGCACGGCGTATTTGCGTTAAGGATAAAGGTGTCCAGGGAGTTATTCTCCTGTCGTGTAGCCAGTCGAATAAGTTCTCGCGGTTTTTGCCCCCGGTAATATAGAGAGCAAGATACCATTGTTGGTTACATACAGTCTCAATATTCATTTTTGAACGCTTCGCGCAGAATTGATCCATGAAAGGATAATTCAAGTTCAATGGGGTCGAACATACTCAACCATGAAGGCGAAACAGTCTTACTAACAAACACTTAAGTTTGCATGCTGTAGTTCGAGCGCCTTCATGGCTCAAAATGCTCTTGTAGGTTAGTCCCTTAAGTAAAATTGGCGGCAATACTTAAGGAACTGTGCGTATTTTTGTTTCTCTGTATAATGAAGTAAAGTGTAAATAGGCTGAATCCTAAAAATGCACCCTCAAGGGTGCATTTTTTGATTAATTTGTGATCATCAATGAAATCATGAAAAAGTATGAGCGTGACAATATAACTGCACGCATTGCATCGTTACTTTTTAAGTTCAGAGCTTTAGTACTTCGCTTCAGATGCGAGCGGACTGTCTCAACAGAAATATTGCAAATGTCAGCGATTGTTTCATATGCATTACCGTGAGCATACAGAGTAACGATTTCTAACTGTTTTCTGGAAAGCTCAGGAAATACGCTATGCAGGGCGTTAATAGTGTTCTCATTAATCATCGTTAAGTCCCCTAGCAAATCTATACGTAGTAAATTTACGCGTAATATGCATCCCCTTTAATGGGGAGAAACCCCATGGACCTTGTCGCGACATGTGGTATGGGCGAAGGATTTCTGATGAGGGTGAGCTTTAGCAGCTAGGCCTATAAAGGCATGTTCATTTGCTAAGGGGGATATAGAAGTTTTTGATAGGTTCTTGCACATCATAGATGAAGCTCCCGTGTAGATACTATGTCGGCTACCAAGGAGTTCTCACGCTCTGGTGGCAGCCCAGGCAGGGGTGAGAAACCGGCCTACACGGTACCGGCCAACCTTACGGTTGCCCCACCTGAACCGCCATTACGAAGATGTGCTGGTTCAGTACACAAAAAAACACGCTTGTGCGTGTCTATGTGCACGTGTAGATACGGGTTCTCACGCCCGATCACAGGATTTACTGTGACCTTTGAAGACTACTGTCTGCTTAGTGATGAGTCAACTAGATACGCATCAGGAGCAGCTCTGAATAGTCGAAACCGAGGCTTTAAAAAACGAGGGGGAACATATGCATCCCAGTTATTCTTTTTGCAAAAGTCTAATAGTTCGGCTCCAGACGAGGTCCCGGTTTTCTGCAGGCATCGGCTGATTCTGTGTTCTACCGCTTTAAGAGAGGTTCCTAATATCCGAGACATCATTTTCCTGCTGTATTTTAGAGAGATTAAGAAGATGGCCTCCCATTCAGCATTAGTGAATATCTCGGACGGTACCCTGTATACCAACGATTTGGGAACGTCTCCCGATAGCAAGCTGTCTGGCCCAAAAATATCAACAGGCCTAACTTGAAGCATCGTTCCTGAGCAGATCCCGTCATCGTCGTAATAGGGTCTAGATTCGAAACACAGGGCATGTATAGAGTTGCTCTCACCAATTGGATGCGTAACGATTGAAGTAAACTTATCTTCATGTTCCATAACGAGTTCCTCCTGCTTATGTATTCGTTGTGAGAGGTAAGCTAAGGAGGTAGGGAGCTGGTCCAACGTTTTTCCTACAATCGGATAATCGTTGGGGAGTTTTAATAATCTAAGAAAAGCTTGGTTTACCGCTACATACTGCAGATTGCCGTTCTTGATTGTCATCGGTTCTCTGCTGTTGGATATCAGGTTTAAAACCTGGGGAGCGAGTTTGAATTTTTTTTTGAAGAAACGAGTTTAGACATCATCCACTAATAGCCGTATGTGTTTGAAATTTATAGGTATATTCTGTGTGTTGATGTACTATATCATGTGAGGCGACACTTAACTGGATTTGATCTGCGATCATAATATTAGTTAATGATGCTTTTAAGTGTCTGATTGTATGCTACGATACAAGAATTCGTAGGTGCTATCTGTAAATCAGGAGGAGTTATGGCACATCCGATACATTGCACGAAAGTCGCTGGTATCACGGAGTTCAAAAGGGATCCGTTAGGGACTGTCGAGTCAGCAGAGGGTGATGCTATTGCTATTCTGAACCGTAGCGCGCCGGCATTTTATCTTGTACCACTTGAGCTGTTCGAAAGCTTAAAACGAGACGCAGAAGCGCATCGCTCCAGAGGTGATGTTTGATCCTGCTGCCGGATAGATCCTAAAAATTGATCCTGCATTGTTGTGGTGATAAAGTCGGAGAACTTATTGTTCTAAATGAATTTATTAGGTTGTCACGCCGAAGAAGGTGGCAGGTTCTGGGTGGTTAGTTAGCAAAGCCCAGAAAAGCAAAAACCCCGATAATCTTAGATACTTGGCGGCATCGCGAGATTAACGGGGTCCTTAACAAATCATGCAGAAGTTGTTGCTTCTGTATGGGAGTATAACCCGTGCGCGAAAAAAGACAAGAGATTCCGTACTTACTCCTTCTGTGCAACATAAGCGCAGGAAGTGGTGAGTAAGCAGAATTCCGAAACCACTACACTTTACCGTCAGGTCAAAAACCCGAATCCGGTATTCACGCCGCGCGAGGGGAAAAAGACACTGCCGTTCTGTCGTAAGCTGATGGCGAAAGCCGAAGGCTTCACGTCCCGTTTTGACTTTGCTGTCCATGTGGCGCGTATGCGTTCAGAAGGCAAACGCAAACGTATGCCACCGTTGTTGCGTCGTCGGTCTATTGATGCCCTGCTCCAGGGGATGTGTTTCCATCATGACCCGCTGGCCAATCGTGTCCAGCGTTCAATAACCAACCTGGCGATTGAATGCGGGTTGGCCACAGAGTCGAAAAACGGCAATCTGTCAATCACCCGCGCCACACGGGCGCTGAAATTTATGGCGGAGCTGGGGCTGATTACCTACCAGACCGAATATGACCCTCAGATTGGCTGCAATATCCCGACCGATATTACCTTCACGCCGGCACTGTTCTCGGTGCTCGATATCTCTGACGTGGCTGTTATGGCTGCCCGCCGCAGCCGCGTTGAATGGGAAAATCAGCAGCGTAAGAAGCAGAACCTGAAGCCACTGGAAATGGACGAGCTGATAGCGAAGGCCTGGCGTTTTGTGCGCGAACGGTTCCGCAGCTACCAGTCCGAGCGTAAGTTACATGGCCTGAAACGCGCCCGTGCGCGACGTGACGCGGACAGAACCCGTAAGGACATTGTGACCCTGGTGAAGCAACAGCTGACGCGGGAATACGCCAGCGGGCGATTCACCGGCGGTCTTGATGCCATGAAGCGGGAGCTGGAGCGCCGCGTGAAAGAGCGCATGCTGATGTCGCGTGGCAACAACTACACGCGGCTGGCCACCGTCCCCATATAACCCTTCCAGTGTGAAAAATCCGGTTGGTGCCGGAGGGTTTCGCACGTCTGCAGCTCCCGGCTGACGGTTTTCTGCACGAAATGACGGCCGTCCTTCCTGACATTCACCCCATCTCGCCATCAGAATGGCCAGAAATTGCATCAGAGAGCCCACATCTGGTCGCCAGATTCAGTTACCCACAAATAACTGCAAGGGACCTTTCCATAAGGTTACAACCGTTATACTTACAGAGCGCCAGCCGACCTGATTTCAAAGTGCGTGGTTTCCTTTAAAAACCTGCTCTGTACTTCTTTTAAATATCTTTTATTTCATTCATATAAATATATAACCTGTTCGTCGCCTGACCTGTGGACAGGCTCCTGAAAATGCCCGCCCTTGCAGCGGACGTTGTCCGCGCCGGTTCGGTTCAGGCGCTCTGCACCTGGAGGTAGCACCCGCCAAAAATGGCGGGCAGGGTGCAGGACGTTACAAAGTGCCAATGACCGACCATCGATCTCCTGTATCCTCAGCTCCACACATAAACCCACCACTGAAAAGCGCAGCCACCCGGCCCAAAGGGCCGGAAGACATCGCTTTTAATGATGGATGTTGTAACTAGGATCTAAGTCGCTTAAATGCATTCTGTTGCCAAGTTCTGTGTAACACGCCCGTAAGCGGTCCTTACGGCCCGCTAACGCGGAGATACGCCCCGACTGCGGCTACGCCTTGTCGTGACCACTCCGACGGCGCACATCAAATTCTGTGAACGCTGAAAGCGGGTTATGGCTTAGCAGGGGGAAGTGATGGATTGGTGGGACCTATCAGAACTGATACCGGCTGCGCCGGGCTACGGCGCCATTTACGCAGAAGCAATATTCAGCGACAGAAGGCGCCTTCATGCGCCTTCGGCGCATTTATTGAATGCCTGCGCGCTGCTCGGCATTCTCACACCAGAATCTGGTAGCTGCGTTACCGGCTTTGCCGGGCGTCGGCGCCACTGGCCTTCATTTTCATGGTTAACATTCGCTGGCGCCTCCATGTAGCCAGGCGGCATACTGCTCCTACATTTAGGATCACGTAGATCCTCCGACTCAATAAGGTCTGACTGAAGGTGCCTGTAATGCAGCTTTTTCACGGAACCAGACAGCGTTTTGATAAGTTTGATGTGGCCTACAAGGGAACAGGTGAGTCCGGAAACATCGATGCCTGCTGGTTCACGGATAATTTTAAAGGAGCCAGCAATCATGCGTTATTCAAAAACAGAAATCCCGGACAGCCACTGGTTTGCCGGTGTGAACTGAACTCCGGGGCGATTATCGCTAATCACCGGCTGCCGCTCGCAGAGCAGCCCGATATCGCGGCACGTCTGAGAGATGGACTTCCTGTCAGCATCAGTAGCCAACTCAGTAAAGGCCGGGACTGGCATGCCCTGCGCGAGCCTCATTACAGCACTTACAAAGGGCATATGTTTTATGTGGGTAACAGGCATGTGGATTCAGATGAAATGATCCGCTTGTACCTGAAATGTGGTATCCAGGGCGTTTATGACTGGGAAGGTATATTTACGGACAGCTATCTTCACGGTACAACTACCGTGATATTTGATACCAGTGCAGTGGCTATTATTGACAAAATCGAATACGGATCTGACGACTGGCATAGCTGGCTGAGTGAATACCGGGAGAAGAATTGTGTTCTGGAAAGGGAACAGGAAGTACAGCAGGCTCACCACGGCTAAGAATAACTTTGAACATCTGCTGTCTGTTGCGTCTTCGCTTCCGGTCCAGGCTTTGCCGGATTTGATTCGCGCTATGGTCCGCCCTTTGCAGAGTGATTTCCTGCTCGCGGTGGCAGAAGAAGGAACCGATGCTCGTCCGGATTTGACACCCGGGGCATTTTTCTTTAATGCCATCACAGAGGTTCAGGACTATAGCCGTATGAAGGCGGGAGAAGTTAATCCAGAAGATTACCCGCTTTCTCTGGCCAGTGATATGGTTCTTCCCTGGCCGTGGAGTCTTTCCCGTTATATCGATAATGTGTCCCGGATAGGTACGGCAAAAGGAAGAGTATGGCAGCAGGATCGTACTAATCATTATGTTGAACTCTGGCTGCCCTGGCGCATTGGTTTTGTTCGGGGAGGTAATCACTCCATCGCGGCCGGTATTCTGGCGGGGGAAGGAACGTTAATCCCTGAACACGTATGGGATATGTCTTTTCTTTTTGAGCGAATAAATACCGACGGGCTCCACTGGTATGTTGACGGTAAGAAAACTGAATACGTGAAGTCCTGGCGCGCAGCTGCAATATTTGAGACAGGCAGGCTAATGGCTTCTTGTCCTGACGACAGATAAGGAATATGTAATGGATATCGCGCTTTTTCCCGGGCAGAGCCGGCGTCAGTGGGCTGATACAATGATCAATCTGGAAGCCCGTAAGCTTGTGAATACCGCAAATACCGTCGCGGCCATGCACCTCAGTGATTCACTGACCCGTCTGAAATTCGTGGATGAAATAAGACAGGTTGTCATGCAACAGTTTGACGCGGCGAGGAGAGCAAAGAGCGATGAAGAATGCATTGCCTGCCTGAAGAACCTCAGGGCTGAGAATGAGTTCCTGCTTGAACAGTCGCGCATGCTGAAAACCGGTTATGCCCGGATCTACGCTGAAATTCAGTATGTAACAGAGCAGAATAAAATTATCGGATACTTCATATCCGGGATTAAGGTCGTTCTCGCCGGCGTTCAGGCTGTGTTTGGCGGTGTGATGATCGCAACGATGACGCCTGCTGGTATGCTTGCCGGTGCCGTTCTGGTCGGTGATGCCCTTAATACGGTATCACGGGAGGCTGCCCGTCAGTTCCTGAATGAACCTGCTTCAGAGGGGATCCTTGCGGACGGTGCCATGTCCGTAGCGGAGTTTATGGGCTTCAGCCGCGATGTCGGCCTGGGGATCTTTAATGCAACCACGCTTGCAGCCAACGTTTATGGTGTATTTGGTCTGACCGGGAAAGCTGAGGCCTGGCGTCTTTTCCGTTATCTTCCCGGAGACTATTACCGCAAGGTGGAAACCATGTCTCCGGGCAAACTGACGATGAAGGTTCTGGGATGGGGGGTCAGTGCAAAGGTGGTACTGGAACTCCTTACCCGTGATGACCGGAATCGCTGATATGTGATCTCATCAGCTTCCATGATTTATAGCCAAGTCTGACCGGCATCACCAGAAGCAGCACAATCAGCAGAAAGACGACGGCAACCACGCAGGAGATAAGATGGCTGGCGCTGCCAAAGAACGCGGTGAGCAGGGTGATGATGGCCATCCCGGCGGTGATCCAGGCTACCGACAGGAAATAGCCGGCCAGATCCTTCAGAACCTTTTCCTGCGAGTCCCCCGTCGCCTGGTGACGTTTGATTCGCTCGATATCCTTACTGGTGAATCCTGCCGCGATAAGTTCCTGGTTTTTCACTGTCATTCACGTCTCCTTTAACCTGATAAAAAGAATACACTATTTAGACGTCCCGTACCTTCCTGCTTTTGCCCCCCTGTCCGGATCGTTGTGCCGTTGCCGTTAAACAATCCATGCATCCCATTTTTCCTATACTTACCTTTTAAGGGGTCGTTTGCGGGAGAGGGCGAAATCCTACGCTAAGGCTTTGGCCAACGATATTCTCCGGTAAGATTGATGTGTTCCCAGGGGATAGGAGAAGTCGCTTGATATCTAGTATGACGTCTGTCGCACCTGCTTGATCGCGGCCGCGATAGCTAGATCGCGTTGCTCCTCTTCTCCATCCGCGTTCCAAGCTGCGGAAAGGCACCCATAAGCGTACGCCTGGTCGAGCAGGCGACGCGGATCGACGTCCAGCGCACGAGAGAATGCGTCCGCCATCTGTGCAATGCGTCTAGGATCGAGACAAAGGTCGTCTCTGTCAGCCGGATCGTAGAACATATTGGCGGCGCCAAAGCCCACTTCACCGACCAGACCGACGGGATCTATCACCAGCCAGCCGCGACTGGAGAACATGATGTTTTCATGATGCAGATCGCCATGTAGCCCACGCAGTTCCGAGGCATTGCTCATCATTTGATCGGCTATAATCGCCGCGTGGACGTAGTCAGTTTGACAACCTGCGTTTTGATCATCGCGCGCCCGCTGAAACAAAGCTGCAAAGCGATCCCGGATCGGGAGAAGGGCAGAAGGCAGGGGTTCCTCAGATGCGGCATACAGCTTCGCCATTAGTTCCGCTGCAATTTCGGTCGCCTGGTAGTCGCCGTGCTCGGCAACGATGTGAGAGAGCATTCGCTCCCCGGCATATTCGAGCAACATCAGATTGTTCTCACGACCGAGCAACCGGACTGCTCCCCTCCCATTGCGCCATACCAGATAGTCGGCCCCGCGCAGTTCATCAGCAATGTCTTCTATAGGTTTCAATCCCTTGACGATTGCAGGAGTCCCGTCTGGCAATGAAACTTTCCAAACGAGGCTGGAAAAGGTGTCCGCAATGAGAACAGGTTGCGAAACGTGCCAATGAGCAGGAAAAACAGGCGGCATGAACATCAACCCCAAGTCAGAGGGTCCAATCGCAGATAGAAGGCAAGGCGTTCGCGGTCGGGGGCTTCGATCCCCAATACATTGAATAGGACAGCGAAGGCGCGCTCTGCTTCATCTGGCGCTGCCCAGTTCTCTTCGGCGTTAGCAATCATGAGTGCCAAATCGGCATAGCGATCTGCTGTTCCGAGCCGCCCAAGGTCGATCAGACCCGTGCATTGAAGAGTTTTAGGGTCCACCATGAAGTTCGGCATGCAGGGATCACCATGGCAAACAACCATATCGGTGCGCTCTTGGTCGAGCCGCACCGGTAGCTCTCGTTCGACACGAGCCAAAAGATCGAGCTGCGGCGTACTCTTGTCCTCGTCCGGTAAGAAGTCGGGATTGACGGCATTGCGGGACACCACATCAACGGCGCGTCCGAACATTCGCGACAGCCTGCGCTCAAACGGACATTGATCAACCGATAGGCTGTGAACAGCGCCAAGTTGCTGCCCCATTGACGGCCACGCTTTGAGCAAATCCGCTCCAGACAGATCAGCCGCCGGTACTCCCGGAATTGCCGTTATCACCAAGCATGCACCCTCCTGTTCCTCCTGCCAGTTGATCACCTCGGGGCAAGCCACACCTCGACCTTTGAGCCAAATGAGGCGGTCACGCTCTCCAGCGAGCTCACCGCGGCGGGAAGCAGGTGCGATTTTCGCGAAGGCATGCCCGTCACCACGTCGAAAAACAAAATCACCAGATTCTCCGCCTCTGACAGGCAACCAGTCAGAATGCGATTCACCAAAAAAAATATTAGTTCGATTCAATGGAGGTTCCTTCAGTTTTCTGATGAAGCGCGGAGGTGGCTCAACCTGCGAAAAGAAACGAGTTGCTACGTAAGTCCGAGAACATGCTTTCCATGGTCTTGCACCGGTTGTGTTCCGGTCTATCTCTCATTTTAAGCGGCTTTTTTCTCAAATGCCACCGGCGATTTCCAGCCGAGTGCTGATGAATCCCCTAATGATTTTTATCAAAATCATTAAGTTAAGGTAGATACACATCTTGTCATATGATCAAATGGTTTCGCCAAAAATCAATAATCAGACAACAAAATGTGCGAACTCGATATTTTACACGACTCTCTTTACCAATTCTGCC
>NZ_JTLF01000239.1:0-3509 GCF_000798855.1 Enterobacter sp. ZOR0014
AAAAGCGTCACACCCTGCGCGCCTGAGCAGGTTGCTGCTAACCGTTGTGGCTGCCAGAGATGCGATGATGATAATTCTTGCGAAACTATTCATTTGAGTTACCTATTAGAAAGCTTTCGAGGGTTTTTCCGGCGTCCAGTTCCTGCTGAATAAAGACCGGTACACGCCCCACGCCTGACCATGTTTTACGCACGCCGTGCTCAACATACTGGTATTTCGGTTTCCTTTTTGCCGACGATGGCGCGGCTGAATTGCCCGCTAGTTCAGCCGCCGAAAAACCTTCCGATTCAATGAGCGCCAGCAGTTCATTGCGCTTTTCCTCGCGCAGGCGGCGCTGATTTTCCTGCTTGATATGCTCTGCGCGCTTTTCATCAAGCGCCGCTGAAATACGCGCGCTCAGCTTCTCCAGAAAGGTGAAATCACTTTCACGTAAAAACTTTTTCAGCGCGCGCTCTGAGGTTAATTCGTCCTGGATACGGTTCATAATTTCAGCTCCTTCGGTACAGATACGTTCAATCCTTTCAGCGGATCGCGGGGTGGATATTCAAAACCGAGTTCCCCGGTTTGCGGATTTTTCAGGGTGACGATCATCGAATAGGTATCGTCGTTTTTCTTCGATTTAAAACCTTTAATAACGCCGGTTTTGCCCTTGCCGATTAACGTTTCGGCCTGTTTTGCCGTCAGCTTTTTGCCGCGCACTTCCAGCCAGATTTTGAACTGACAGCCGGTGCAGGCGCAGGTTTTCGGCGTCATAACCAGCTCAGCTCCGCACGACGGGCATTTAACCGCGAGGCGGTTAAGCGACGTTTTAGCGGGCTGTTTTTCCGCCGCGCTGATGGCAATGTCGGCGCTCTCAATTAGGCGGGATACTTCCGCGTAAAGACCATCAATAAACCGATCAATGGTCATTTCGCCGGTTTCAACTGCGGCCTGTTTTTCAGCCCAGACGGCGGTCATATCCGGCTGCGTCACCGAATCGGGCAGGGCATCAATTAACGCCAGCCCGGCGGCGGTCGGGATAAATTTGCCCTTTTCCACGGTGATGTAATCGCGGGTTTTCAGCGTCTCGATAATGGCCGCGCGGGTCGCCGGTGTGCCGATGCCGCCGTGTTCGTCTTTCTTGTCCTTATCCTTCTCCTTGAGCAGTTTTTTAATGCGCGGATCGGCGACAAAATCGGCCACACGAACGAGGGCAGCGAGCAGAGTCGCCTCGGTAAACAGCGGCAGCGGTTTGGTTTTTTTCTCGGAAATCACCACCTCGCGGCAGGTTAATGTCGCCCCGGTTTGCAGACGACTGATGGCCTCAAACGCGCTGCTGTTTTCGTCCTCCTCGTCGTCTTCCTCCGCATCGCTAAGGAACGCCGTAAAACCCGCGTCCGTGGTTTTACGCGCCGAGACTTTAAACATTTCGTCACCGCATTTGATCTCCGCGATCGCCTCGTCATAGCGTTTTTTCGCCACGAACTGCGCGAGATAAAACTGCGCGATGGCGAGATAAACCGCCTTTTCCCTGTCGGTAAGGCGGCTTAAATCCGGCATGTTCGTCGTCGGAATAATGGCGGTGTGGGCGGTCACTTTTTTACTGTCAAACGCCGCGCTTTTCTGCGCCGTATCGGTGGCAAGGCCGTTAAAAACGTCGAGCGTTTTTAAGGCCGCCACCACCTGCGGCGCGTCGTTAAACTGTTCGTCGGACAGATACGAACAGTCGGAGCGGTTATAGGTAATGTATTTACCGTCCTTGAGTTTCTGCGTGATGTCGAGCGTCTGCTGCGCGGTCAGTTTATGCCTGCGGTTCATATGCACCTGGAGGCGCAGCAGGTTAAACGGCAGCGGGGCGGCCGTGGTTTTTCCCCGGTCAGTGGCCGCCGCGAGCACGCTGGCCGGTTTTCCGGCCAGCGCTCTGGCGAGCCCTTCCGCCCAGGCCTTATCCGTCAGGCGCTTTTTATCGTCAACCGGCGCGTATTCGGACGTCTGCCAGCGGGCGCTGACGACGTCCGTGCCGCTGACAAACTGCCCGGCGAGCTGGTAGTAAAACGCCTCGCTGTGTGCCTGATTGTCGCGCCACCGGCGCACAATCATACCCAGCACCGGCGTCTGGACGCGGCCAACCGAAATCGTGCCCTTATAGCCTTTATCACGGGCTTTGAGGGTGTAGCAGCGGCTCATGCTGAAGCCAAAAATGGCGTCACCGGCGCTGCGCATCAGGGCTTTCAGGTACATCCCACGAAAATCGCTGTTATCACGCAGGGAATTGATGGCTTTTTTCACCGCTGGCGCGGTGTTGTCGTTAATCAGCACCCGCTTCACCGGGCGCGTGTTACCGGCGAACTCCAGCACCTCGTCAACGAGGAGCTGGCCTTCGTCGTCCGGGTCGCCGCAGTGGACAATCATTTTGATATCCGGGCGCTGGATCAGCTTCACCAGGGTGTTGGCCTGTTTTGCCACGCTCGCTTTGGGCTGAAGTTTAACGGGGTAAAGCTTCAGCGGCAGGGTGTCGAGCGACCAGGTGGCATACGCCGGGTTGATCGTCTCCGGGGGCACCATTTCCAGCACATGGCCGACGCAGTAGCTCACAATGTCGGTGGAGGATTCAAAATAACCGTCGTGGCGGGTAAAGTTGCCGCCGAGGGCTTTCACAATATCGGTCGCAACGGCGGGTTTTTCGGCGATAAATAGTCTCATTATTCCTGTTCCTTTCTTATTTCGGATAGCGTTACGCAGTACGCCTGATGCGCGTCATTGATGGCGCTGGCATCCAGACGAAAACCCTGTGATGCGGCAATCTCCAGAAAGATTGCCGCATCATCGGCGCTTAGCTTCGTTAGTACGTTTTGCAGCTCGTCCAGGACGCGGTAGTGGTAGATCTCGTAATGCAGCCCGCAGCCGCAGGCCGCATTTTTCTCCGCGCGGTTAATAAGGCTCAGGGCACTTACGGAATCACCGCGCGTATGCGCCCATGGGGGAGAAATAAATCCGGGCTTCATTTACCAGCCCCCGGCAAATCCAATGCCGACCGCACTGTTCCTGGATGAATCCCATGAAACATTGAGTCTTACGTTGGTGTTAGGGGATGTTTTGTAATTGACGCCGCCAGCAATCGCGTTGCCGTTCTGGTAATTACCCAGGCCGATACCGTAAGAAAATGAGTTTTCCGCGACATACGGAATTGACGCGATCGCGGTAACACCGGCAACACCGGCATTGAGACGCTTTTCTGCACGGTCAATTTTTGAATTGAGCTGTTTGAATCGCTGATTAGTTGAGTGGCTTAACGCATTGACGCGATTATCGGTATAGCTGGCAGCATTGCTTTCAGCCTGATTCGCTGCGTTTTGCGCGTAGTTAATGCTCTGGTCGTACTTTTTATTGGTATAGCTGTTGGATTGCTCAACTGCCGTTGAGGTGAGGTTATCAACGCGGTGATCCGTGTAATCCTTCGATTTATCGACCGCTGCGGCGGTGACCGTGTCGGTGTAGTCCTTCGATTTATCGACCGCTGCGGCGGTGGC
>NZ_JTLF01000378.1:0-481 GCF_000798855.1 Enterobacter sp. ZOR0014
CTGTCAATCCGGTGCGTGGTCTGGGATGGGTATTGGCAACGTTTCTTTCTCTCAAACGGTCAGGCAAGGACAGTCCGTCAATATTGGTGTTCATACCTTCTGTGCTTTGTCGCAGGCATCATATGACTACAGCAACTGGCGCTCTTGCCAGATAACACGTAATAGCAATAGTTCCTGGCAATTATCTGGTGCTAACGTTGGAAATGGTGAAGCGACATGCCGGGCTGTTTGCTTTTGAAGGATATCTCATTTACTGGAGCATATAGCAAATACGGTGAGCTCCTCCCTTGGGCAAGCAGCAGCCCATCCATTCCCATTAGGATTTGACCATTTAAGCCTTTCCTTACCACTGGGGTTACATTGAGCGCCACCGCCAGTCAGATGTTCGTCACTGTTGCAGCTAACAGATATGGTTTCATACCCGGAATTTACCCTTGTAACCGTTTTAACACTGCTTCCACTCCACGCACCGGATTGACAG
>NZ_JTLF01000015.1:0-5073 GCF_000798855.1 Enterobacter sp. ZOR0014
TAATCTCATGCTGTTTTTGAGGTTACTGGCGTAAGCAAAAATTCATGAGCCGTTTGTTGTTTCAAAATTGTTAACAATTTTGTAAAATGCGGGCGGATAGAACGACCCGGTGGACGACGGGTATAAATTAAGAGGTCATGATGAGCACAGAAATCAAAACTCAGGTCGTAGTACTTGGGGCAGGCCCGGCAGGTTATTCCGCAGCATTCCGCGCCGCGGATTTAGGTCTGGAAACCGTCATCGTAGAACGTTACAGCACCCTCGGTGGTGTTTGTCTGAACGTCGGCTGTATCCCTTCTAAAGCGCTGCTGCACGTCGCGAAAGTGATCGAAGAAGCCAAAGCGCTGGCTGAACACGGTATCGTCTTCGGCGAGCCGAAAACCGATATCGACAAAATTCGTACCTGGAAAGAGAAAGTTATCACTCAGCTGACCGGCGGTCTGGCGGGTATGGCCAAAGGCCGTAAAGTGAAAGTGGTAAACGGTCTGGGTAAATTCACCGGTGCGAACACCCTGGAAGTGGAAGGCGAAAACGGCAAAACCGTGATCAACTTCGACAACGCGATCATCGCGGCAGGTTCTCGCCCAATCGAACTGCCATTCATTCCACATGAAGATCCGCGCGTGTGGGATTCCACCGACGCACTGGAGCTGAAAACTGTTCCTAAGCGCCTGCTGGTTATGGGCGGCGGTATCATCGGTCTGGAAATGGGTACCGTGTACCATGCGCTGGGTTCAGACATTGACGTGGTTGAAATGTTCGACCAGGTTATCCCGGCTGCAGACAAAGACATCGTTAAAGTCTTCACCAAACGTATCAGCAAGAAATTCAACCTGATGCTGGAAACCAAAGTAACTGCCGTTGAAGCCAAAGAAGACGGTATTTACGTTTCCATGGAAGGCAAAAAAGCCCCATCCGAACCACAGCGTTACGACGCCGTGCTGGTGGCTATCGGCCGTGTGCCGAACGGTAAAAACCTCGACGCGGGCAAAGCTGGCGTGGAAGTGGACGACCGTGGTTTTATCCGCGTTGACAAACAGCTGCGCACTAACGTGCCGCACATCTTTGCTATCGGCGATATCGTCGGTCAGCCAATGCTGGCGCACAAAGGTGTTCACGAAGGTCACGTTGCCGCTGAAGTTATCGCCGGCATGAAACACTACTTCGATCCGAAAGTGATCCCATCTATCGCGTACACCGAGCCAGAAGTGGCATGGGTGGGTCTGACTGAGAAAGAAGCGAAAGAGAAAGGCATCAGCTACGAAACAGCCACCTTCCCGTGGGCTGCTTCTGGCCGTGCTATCGCTTCCGACTGCGCAGACGGTATGACCAAACTGATCTTCGACAAAGAGACTCACCGCGTGATCGGTGGTGCGATTGTCGGGACCAACGGCGGCGAGCTGCTGGGTGAAATCGGTCTGGCGATCGAAATGGGTTGCGACGCGGAAGACATCGCGCTGACCATCCACGCTCACCCGACTCTGCACGAGTCCGTGGGCCTGGCGGCAGAAGTGTTTGAAGGTAGCATCACCGACCTGCCAAACGCGAAAGCGAAGAAGAAATAAGTTTCTTTTGATTGCTAAACGCCTCTCCGGAGGCGTTTTTTTTGCCCTGAAACTACCCAAATTGGTAGTCATCTCGTTGATATTTCCGCTAAAAATTCCTCTTCATCTGCCGATACTTTTTTCACCGTTGTGTGGCACTGGCTGCGCTGTCCAGGGGTTCTGGACTTTTAATTACACGAAAAAAGGAAAACGCATGTCTTTAAAGAAAGTTGTGGGAATTGGCTTACTGGCGTCAGTCATGACGCTGACCGGATGTGGCGCGATGACGACTGCCGTGAAAAAACGCAACCTGGAAGTGAAAACCCAGATGAGTGAGACCATCTGGCTTGAGCCTTCCAGTGAAAAAACGGTCTACATCCAGGTTAAAAACACCTCCGATAAAGACATGAGCAACCTCCAGACGCTGCTGGCAAACGATCTGAGCGCTAAAGGGTATAAGGTAACGTCCTCACCTGACAGCGCATACTACTGGGTGCAGGCTAACGTCCTTAAAGCAGACAAAATGGACCTGCGCGAGTCTCAGGGCTACCTGAAAACCGGCTATGAAGGTGCCGCCGTGGGGGCCGCTCTGGGTGCCGGTATTACCGCCTACAACAGCAACTCCTCTGGCGCCGCGCTGGGCGTGGGTCTGGCGGCTGGGCTAATTGGCATGGCGGCAGATGCGATGGTAGAAGATGTGAACTACACCATGGTTACCGACCTGCAGATCTCTGAGCGTAGCAAAGCGAAAGTCACCACCGATAACATTGCGGCGCTGCGTCAGGGTACGTCCGGCGTGAAGCTTCAAACCAGCAGCGAGCAGGGCGATCGCGCGAAGTATCAGACCCGTGTGGTATCGAATGCTAACAAGGTCAATTTGAAATTCGAAGAAGCGAAACCAGTTCTGGAAGCGCAGTTGGCGAAATCAGTGGCAAATATTCTGTAAGTAAAATAGCCGGGTGGCGGCTTCGCCTTACCCGGCCTACAAAACGTGGTCCGTTGACATTACTCAGGGTTCGACGGGCTGCCAGGTTTTATCCGGGTTATACGCGGTCATCGCCCGGGCTTTCTGCTCAGAATCGCGACCGAGATCGGACTGGTAAACCTTGTCGTTCTGGTTTATCACGAAGCTCATCACGCCGGTTTGACCATAGCTGACCGGCCAGGCCACCATCGCGAAACCGTTATTATCCGGCAGGATGCGGAAGCGATAGCCGTGGTATCCCGCCCCAGGCTCTTTCGGACTGAACGCCGGACCAAGTGGGCTTGGCGTTTCACCTGGCGAGACGGGCCAGTACAAACCATCCTTTTTCCCGTCCGCGCTGACAATTTTCTGCGCGTATTTCTGGTTCAGCGCAAAATAGTTCTGCTGGGCATCCACATAGGCATGTAAGGCTTCAATGGCGGCAAGCTCGTTACGCCCAATCTCGCGGGTCAGGATCTCCTCGACCCCTTCTTTCATGTCAAATTGCCAGCCGGAAGCGGTTTTAACCACCGGGATGGGAAGCTGCCAGCCGCTGTCTCCGACAGCAAGATGTGCTGTGTTACCCTCGACAACCGTGTTGTGCCGGACTTTCCAGTCGCGCAGGAAGCGAGCAACGGCATCAGGATCTACCCCTTCAGGCGGCAGAAAGTCGCGCCAGTTTTCGCCGAGCAGATTGCTCATCGCACTTTCGTTTTGCTCGCTGATGGCGCTGGCCAGCGCATCTGTTGCCTGTTCTGGCGTGCTGAAAGATTGCTGCGCCATCGCGGCCGCCGACATCATGAACACCACCATTCCACAGAGAAGTTTATTTTTCATGTTTGCTCCCTTAACGATGACGGAATTCACGGTGTTCAACACGTCCGGCAGATGCCTGACGCGGCGGCTGATGACGGGCAGCCAGTTGTCTGCTTTGCGAACCACGCTGCTGCTGGGCTTGCCAGTTGGCGGAGCGACTGTCGTTACCGCTCAGCGCATTCGCCCGGGGCTGACTGGTTCGCTGCTGTAGCGCGTGTTGCTGCGCAGGTTGTGAGATTCGTTTCTCCTGTCGCTGCGTTGCGGTCTGGCGGTTTTCGCGCTGCTGTGTGGTTGTCCGCTTCGCCGTCTGAGGTTTGGTGTCATAGCCACGGTAGTTACTGCGCTGAGAAATCTGCTTGAGCTGTTCGCTTGAGGCCTGCCGCTGTGCATCTTTAATCCCCGGGTGCGCTGTCTGTGGGAAGGTTTTGCCTGTCGATTTCTCCATCTGGCTGAGGGCGGCCTGACGCTGGCTATCGCGGCTAACCGGTTTTTGCTGTGTTGCGCTGAGCCCCGTAGCCGTGTTGGTGGAGTGGAAGCGCGTGTTGAGCTGGTTTGTCGGGTAGGGCACACCTTCCCGATAGGCCGGGTTGTGCTGCCAGGTGCGGCTGGCGTCCGTCAGACGCTGACCACTGATTTTATTAAAGTTCTGAACGTTAATATTGATGTTGTTATCACCGTTGCGATTATAGCCGCCGTGATCCCAGTCATCGTCATGATGGTGATGATCCCAGTCATCATCGTCATCCCAGTCGATATTGCTGAAAATGGCGTAGGTTGTCGCCACGCCCAGGCTAAAGCCTAAGCCTTTCACCAGGCTGTCGGTAAATTGCTCGCCAGGCGAGGGCGGGAGATAGGTTGGCGGATACGCGGTGTTTGGCCAGGTACCGTAAACCGTATTGGGGTTATAGGTAGGGACATAAACAACCTGCGGATCGGCAGATTCAATTTTGATTACCGTTGGGGCGGGCGCGGAAGTCGTGGCTGTCGTTGTCTCAGTGGTGCTGGTTTTCGCTGGCGCCGGTTTTGTCACGGTGGTGACCGTCTGCTGAGGCGTGGATTGTAAAGCGCCGGTCTTCTGCGCCAGCGCGCGCAGGCGCTGAACGGAATCCATCACGTCCTTCGGCTGCGCGAGAAACGCATCGCCGAGGTTTTGTACCCACGGCGGATTTCCGCCCATCAGCGACATTAACTGAGGAAACGCGACCAGCGATTTCACGCTGGGATCCCACGGCTGGCTCGCCACCGCCTGAATCGCGGCATCACCCTGCATGTTGGGGTTATCTTTTGACCACTGCGCGGCCTGGATAACGTTGGCCGGATAGGTCGATGCCATTAAAATTTGAGACAGCAGCGCGTCCGGATAGAGCGCAATCGGGGCGACCCACTGATCGATTTGCGCGGCCGTGTAAGCTGGTGCGACAACGGGGGCGGGTTGGGCCGCAGGTGTTGCCACCTGTTGTTGGGCGACAGGCGCGGGAGCGACAGGCTCTGATGCACGGCTTTTGACAAACATCACGCCAGAGGCGGCAAACAGCCCGGTACTGCACAGAAGGACGAGCAGATGTGGCTTAAAGGGCAACTTCATATAGTGACTCCAACGAGACAAGCGCTGTGCCGTGAGGCGTTACGGTTGGCGTGAGTATTATTCACCCGTCTTTTACGGTTTTGACTTTTCTTGGGAAGCGTCGATTTTGTCCGGACAAAGAGTGTGAATATTTATTACACAATTATATCGGAGGGTTGAAAAAC
>NZ_JTLF01000409.1:0-2092 GCF_000798855.1 Enterobacter sp. ZOR0014
TTCCTACCATACCCGCCATGACTACCGGCGTGGCGCTATCGCGCCAGTTTTGCGTCACTTCTGCTAACACCGCCTCAGGGGATTTACCGTTCAGGCGCGTTACGCCTGCTTCTGATTGCCTGCTCTCCAGGCACTGCTCGTCCTGGTACAGCCAGGCGCGCAGATTGGTCGAACCCCAGTCAATTGCGATGTAGCGAGATGTCATGTGATTTCCTTCAACCTTCGTGTCGAGCTGGCAATCATGGTAAGTGCCGCCTGCTCTGCCGCATCGCCATCCTGATGCCGTATCGCATCAAACAGCGCTTTATGTTCCTGGAGCGTTTTTGGCATGTTGGCCTCATCGCCCATCCAGGTACGTTCAAATACTGCTCGCTGTAGCGAGCTGATCGCCACGCTAAGCTGCTGTAATACCGGGTTATGTACCGACTGCAACACCGCTTCGTGATAGCGAATATCAGCCTCATTGAACGCTTCCCGGTTCTGGTTATTGGCAATCATGTCGTTTAAAGCCGACTCGATTTGTGCCAGGTCGCCGGACGTTGCCCGTTCCGCTGCCCAACGTGCGATTGCCGGTTCCACCAGATTTCGGACTTCACTCATCGCGCCGATAAGCCGCGGGTCGTAATCGTTTTCCAGTACCCACTGCAATACGTCGGTATCGAGGTAGTTCCACTGGTTGCGCGGGGCAACAAACGCGCCGCGATACCGTTTCATTTCAATCAGACGCTTCGCCATCAGCGAGCGGAACACTTCCCGGATGATGTTGCGCGAAGTTTTAAATTCCTCACACAGTTCAGCCTCTGCTGGCAGTGGCGAACCGGGAACGTATTTCCCGCCGACAATCTGGGTGCCCAGCGTAATGACGATGCGATCGGTTTTATTGAGAGTCATGGAGAGTCCTTGTGCTCTTTGTGTACATGACTACTTTACCGCGACCGCCGAATTTCACCTCACTTTTGCAGTACAAACGTGAGGGATTTCGTCTTTGCCATGGCTGTAATGTAGTACAATCACTTAATGTTGTACTACAATCAAGATCACAAAAAGAACAATTCAATAAATTCAGCGCAAAAAAAAGCCCCGGTTGATAACCGAGGCCGATGAATGCAAACAGGCGTTACTGCAGCACAAACTTCTCGATGGCGTACGCCACACCGTCTTCCAGATTGGATTTGGTGACGAAGTTAGCCACGTCTTTCACCGACGGGATCGCGTTATCCATCGCGACGCCCATCCCCGCGAATTCAATCATTGCGATGTCGTTTTCCTGGTCGCCCAGCGCCATGATTTCCTCAGGTTTAATACCCAGCGCGTCAGCCAGTGATTTTACGCCCGTGCCTTTATTGACGCGTTTATCGAGAATTTCGAGGAAGTACGGCGCGCTTTTCAACACGGTGTACTTCTCTTTGACCTCTGCCGGAATACGCGCGATGGCTTTATCCAGGATCTCCGGCTCATCGATCATCATCACTTTCAGGAACTGCGTCGCCGGGTCCATTTTCTCGGCTTCACAGAAGACCAGCGGAATGGTCGCAACGTAAGATTCATGTACCGTGTAGTAGCTGATATCGCGGTTGGCGGTGTAGAGCGTATTGCGATCGAGCGCGTGGAAGTGAGAGCCCACTTCACGGGAAAGTTTTTCCAGGAACAGATAGTCGTCGTAGCTCAGTGCCGTTTGCGCAACCGTGCTGCCATCTGCGGCTTTCTGCACCAGCGCGCCGTTATAGGTGATGCAGTAATCGCCCGGCTGGTTCATGTGCAGCTCTTTCAGGTAACTGTGCACGCCCGCATACGGACGCCCGGTGGTCAGTACCACATTCACGCCCTTCGCGCGTGCGGCAGCGATCGCGTTTTTAACGGCAGGAGAGATAGTGTGGTCTGGCAGCAGCAGCGTGCCGTCCATGTCGATTGCAATGAGTTTGATAGCCATGAGTTCCCCAAGATAAATGAGTGCTGTCTCATGCTAACGCGATTCCGCTCAAAAAACACGGTAAGAAAGGGGATGGGCTGTGGGGAGGGAATTCCGCTTTTGCGCCTAAAGAAAAGCCCGGTGGCGCGTTGCTTACCGGACCTACGAAACTGTAGCCCCGGT
>NZ_JTLF01000111.1:0-996 GCF_000798855.1 Enterobacter sp. ZOR0014
TGAGAATGTCGTCACCCGCGATCGTGTTGATGGTCACGGACGGCGCGGTGGCGTCCACGCTGTACTCGCGGCCCGCCGAGGCGCTGTTGCCGTTAACGTTTGTGACGCTCACCTGCACGCTGGCGTCGCCGTCCTTAAGGTGTGCCAGATCCGCGGACGGTACGGTATACGTCCAGTTGCCGCTGTCATCAACGGTAGTGGTGTAGATCTTGCCGTTCAGGCTCAGGGTCACGGTCTGCCCGGCTTCCACGTTGGTGGTCGCACCGGACAGCACCAGATCTGTCCCTTTCTCCGCCGCATTGATCACGTCGTCGGTGGCGATGGCGTTGATGCTGATGGCAACGGTCGCCAGATCCACCGTCACGTCGTGGCTGATGCTAATCGTGTTACCCGCCGCGCTGTCGCCGGTGACGCTGATTTTCACGCTGCCTTCCGGCCACGCGCTCACGTCGGCAGACGGGATCGCCGCGCTCCAGGTGCCGTCCGCCAGCACCGTAGCCGCATAATCTTTGCCGTTAACGGTGACGGTCAGCGCCGTGCCCGCCGCCAGTCCGTCGCTGGATCCGGTGACGATCAGGTTTTGCGCATGTTCGATGCTGTTGACCACGTCGTCGCCCGCGACGGTATCGACGCGCAGGCCCGGCAGGTTAGCGTCTATAACGATTTCGCGTTCGCCGGAACCGGTGTTGCCGTGGCCGTTGGTCACGGTCGCCGTCACGCTCAGGCTGCCGTTGCCCAGCCCGGTCAGCACGTCAGACGGTACGTTTACGGACCAGCTCAGATCGTTCTGTACCGTCGCGGTGTAGGTATTGCCGCCAAGGGTGATGGTCACGGTGTTACCCGCTTCGGCATTCGCCACGGTACCGCTCAGGGTTTGCCCGGCCGCCACTTCCGCCGCGTTAATAACGTTATCGCCCGCCACGGCGTTGATGGTGACGGTCGGCAGCGCAGTATCCACCAGCAGGTTCGCGGTGTTGCTGACGCTGTTGCCCACGC
>NZ_JTLF01000201.1:0-7273 GCF_000798855.1 Enterobacter sp. ZOR0014
TCTTAACGGGTGTGACCAGCGGGAACAGCCGTTTAGAGGCTTAATTTCTCCGGATAAAAGCAATTTTTAATGACACTGGAGCTTATGGAAGAGGTGAATCTATGCCCGCCTTTGGCGGGTGCTAATTATGGGAGCGTAGCGACCATTAAACCGAACCGTCGCGAGCGTAGCTCGCTGAAAGGGCGGTCATTATCGCTGTCCACAGGACAGCTGACGAATAGGTTTTCTTTTTAATAGAGAAGATAAATATCTTTTTAACAGAGAGATCTAGTAGGGGTTTAAAAGAATTGTTGCGCTTTAAAACTAAGTCGATTTGCGCTTTTTGAGGCTGTCGTATGGAGGTTTAAGGGGATAGCCCCTTGCAGTTTTATGTTGATAAGTCGTATACGGCTAAAAATGAAGCATCGAGTCTTGATTTTGTTGCTGGGTAAGGAGAATTATGTGGAATAGCTTGCCAAAATGTCGCCTGAGCTGATTAAAAGTTGAGCTGTAAATATGTTTGGCCGAGCAGAATCCTCCGGAGTCAACCGGAGGGCAGGGGGGTTAATCAGGCATAGCTTGGTGGAGCAAGGCGGCTGTAATTGCCTCTCGCCATGATAGTTCTTTCGCTTGTGCGTCGCTGCACTTCATTGAACACTGCCAATTTATCTGCCGGGAACCGACCATCCGCGATTTCTCGGGTCAATTCACGTTTAACCAGAAGCTCAATATCTTTGCGGCTGCGCTCAGCATCACGCTTCGCTCTGGCTCTTTTAAGGCCATGTTCGCGCCGTTCTCTGTGATACTCACGGAATTTATTGCGTACATAGCTGAAAGCGCGGTTAGCCAGCTCTTCCAGATCGAGCCGTGGCAGTCCTTTTTTCTCACGTTGCTTATTCTGCCATTCGGCGCGACTTTGGCGTACTGCCTCAAGCGACAGCATTGATACGTCTAGCGCTTCGAACAATGCTGGAGTGAACTGGATATTAGAAGGGGCATTACAACCGAGTTCAGCGACAAACTCAGTGTCATATGTGATCAGGCCAAAATCCTTATCTAAGGACTCAAGCGCACGAGTGACACGGGTAATAGACAGATTGCCACGCTTAGATTCCGTCGCCAGGTCACATTCAATCGCTAATGTCGTAACAGAACACTGGACACGTCCATATTCGCCAGCCAGCGGATCGTAATGAAAACTCATAGCCTGAAGTAAGGCATCAATGGCTTTACAGCGTAAAGGAGCTGGCTTGCGGTGACGTTTACCTAACGAACGCGAAAAAGCAACGTGCATGAGGAAGTCAAAACGCTCAGTGAATCCCTGTGCTTTGTCCATAAGCTTTCGACAAAACGGGAGTGTTCGTTTGTCGTCTGGCTCGACAAATTTTGGGTTGGGATTTTTGACTTGTTTATATTGTGTTGCAGAGCTAATTGATTGTTCAATCACACCCGCCAGCACTTATGCCGGTGCAAAGGGGTTGTATGTGATTATACATTTGCTATAATCCTTACCAGGCCAGCGCCTGCTTTACGACCCCCTGAATATCCTCCGTTCCGGCAAGTTCGATAGGATTTCAGGGGGTTTTTGCATTCAGGGGTTTGGCATTTGCCTGTTCCCCTATCCCTAGACGCTATTACCGGGAACGTCCCACCCGTAACAATTCGTAAGCCTGCGTAATCTAGCACGATCAAATGTGACGATCAAACTACGCCTGCAATAAGATAACTCCTAACTGTCTGTTCTATAAACAGAAAATCTCACTTTTCATTAGACTCAAGAATAGTAAATCTAATGAAAATTTAGATTAGAAAACTGCCAAATCAGGCAGTTAACTTAGTTAGATTGATGCTTTTTACCTATTTCGGCCAGCTCTAAAAGTTTTCCATACTCTTCTGCTGGTACACAGTAAAAGGCTGGATGATTGCGGCTCATAATCGCCAGAGCGCCCTTACCAGAATTGACACACTCAACTGGGTTCTTCCGGAACTCAGTGATACTGATAACCCTACGGCTATGGATAACTTGGGTCATGTGTAAATTCCTCTCATCACGTCTGTTAACGCAATCATAGGCACAAAACCATACGTGATCAAGTACAAATAAAAGTACGTGATCTGTACACAAGAAAGTACACGATCTCGATCACAAAAAAAAAGCCAGGCAAGGCCTGGCTTGGAAGAGGGGAAAAGAGTTTAGAGCTAAGCTAAATCAGGGCTTGTATCACCGGTATTGACCGTACGAAAACCTTTAACAACATCGCTTTTGGATGCTTCAGTTGTCTTTTTCGGTTGTGGACCATCAAGCCTGGTCGCTTCCCATACGTTACGAACAGCTTCACGAGTGGAGAAATGCCCATTTTCATCACGCACACGCACTTGAACCGGCTTGGACTCTTTCAGCTCCAAAGAGACTTCATGACCACGGCGGAATCCTTTGAGCGCATCTTTTAGGCCGACTCCCCACTGTGTCGTTTCCTGCCCGTCCTTGCCCTTGAGGGTAACATAGTAACTTGCACTGTTACCTTCCTTATCTAAATACGGCGCTTCCCCATGCTTAACGATTTTACCTTGCAGGGTGGATACAGATCGATAAAGTGGGGAGTGTTCACTTTCAACATCCTGGGCAGTGCTCTCTGCTTTATCGTGGAGATCTTGACTGCCGGCAGATTCCCTACCTGTTTCCAGCTCCGCCCCCTCAATCGTGAATGCGGAATCCCGGCTGCTGCTATCCCGCTGTTCTTTAGCTTTCTCCAGCTCCTGACGGCGCAGCTGCAACGCTTCATTCATTCGCTTATCCGTGAAGTGAATGTCCATACCTCGCTCAGCAACTACGTCAATCACCATTTCTTTGAACTGCTTTGACCCTTTGATATTGAGAGTGCTACCAAAACGACCTTGTGCAAGTTCGAGCGCAACAGCAACACTGTCTTTGCTAAGACCATTTTTACGCATGGTGATCAGCTGGCCGTTATCAACGAACAATGTTTTATCACTGGTCTTATCGAGATAATGAACGTGGCCTTTCCGGGTGCGCTTGGTGTACAAATTGCTCGCATCCAAATGATGTTCTACTGACTTACGTGAATCATCGGCCACTTTTGAATAATTGACAGGGTTACGAAGCTTATCCATAACCCGAGAAAAGCGACTTTCGGCGGGTTGTTCTTTTTCAGGTTCAGGTGCGCTAATCGTAAAACCGGATAGGTTTTTCCTGTTATTATTCATCATTTGGCGAATATCTTTACTCCCCATTGAGAAACCCTCTTTTTTATTAACGATGGAATCTTTCCGTTTTAGCCTCTCGAAATGCATGACAGAAAGAAGCTGGTTCTTTTCTTGATATGTAAAACGTTTGTCTGCTAATACCTCCCGCTTAATGTCATAAAATTCACGATCAATATTTCGTAGCAATTTGTTGATATTCTTTTCAGGAGACTCCGTTTCTTTTACTCGTCTAATCAGCCAGCCGGGGACGGAAGATGTACTAACGTTTACATCGCGTGCAATAGAAGGTGATTTGACTGATAACTTTCCACCCTTAATCGTTCCTGCATCTAAAAGGAATCCCCCACGTCGCTGAACATCTTCAAGCGTTGGGATTCGATTCTTAAGACGTGGTAAAACAGGAAAATGTGTCAGCTGTAATTTTGATCGTCTTCGTGCATATCGCCCCACGGCTCGTAGCGAGCTTCCACTGGAGGCTGTTGCAGATTCACGTTGTTGTTTTGGAGCTGGAGAAGTTCCTCCTCCTCCTCTGGTTCCTCGTACAGCGCGTCGCAATCCAGAATTTCCGTTGGTTTGCTGGTTTGCCAGGTGTAAGCGTGCATTACCCGGCAATAACTCTTTATTTCCTTGCCCTGATTGTGTACCTGCCACATAGCCATCGGGCAGGTTTTGCAGGCGATCGGCAAATGGGGGAGCAATTCCTCTTTCAGATTCAGGAGAACGTTGCTGATTATTTCTCTGCCGTTGACTTCGTAACTCATTATGACCTCGATATTTTTCATAGAATCGATTTGTGAAATCTGAAATCATCTTTGACCGCTCATTACTTTCTGAGGCGTAATATTTATCTCGATAAGTAGGGGAGGCAATCTTATCCATATACTTGATTTCAGCTGCACGCTGTCTCCATTCAGAGAAGCGATTACTAATGATTTGTTTTTCCAAAGGAGGCTTGGTTATTTTCCTTTGAACAATAAAGTCATCACTAAAAATAGTTTCTTTAAGATTAGTGAATTTTTTATCACCATCTAGCTTTACAGCAATGTATTCACCGGGTTTACCTTGATTCCTAATTCTCGTTTCGCCATACTCTGCCACTAGGTCATAAAATCCTTGTCTAGACCGTACATCTTCATTGAACACTCTTTCTAATAAATCTACTTTGAATTGTTTATTCTTGGCTCGAAAATCGTCACCTTTATACCTTGAAAGCATATCTGCATAACTGGTTGGAGTAGCTCGGATATTATCCCTGGGTGATTCGAGCTTATACTTCTGATTAATATACTCCTGAAAAGCCTCTAGATACTTTTCATTTTGCTTATAGCTGCCAACAGGATTCATTTCGTTACCAGTAAGAAGATTCTTTCGAGGAATAACAATATGAATATGTGGTTTGCGATCTACCAGCTCTCCCGATTTTTTATCTTCCATCGTTTTTATCTTCGGAAGATGAGCCTCAGCATAGAAATTAAATTCATCAGTCGCATAGGCAGTCATGAGAAAGGATTTAAACTCTTGTGTTATTTCGATTAGTTTGTCATGCTCAATTTCATCTTCCTTAAATGCAAGAGTGAAAGTTAGATAGCGATCCTGTCCTTTATCTGGAATACTTTTGTATATCAATTCCGTAAGTTCTAGGTTTCCGTCCAGTATTACTCGCTCGTCTAACTCATCCCTTGAAAGCTCGCGCCCAGACTTTTGACCTTCTTCTAAATATTCTTTAACACCTGAATTATACCCTCTGCATCTAATCAGCATCCTCAACCGCCTTTTTCATCAGTGATTCAATATTGATAAGAGCATTTAAAAGAAGAGTGTACTTCCTCTCTGATATTGTACCATTTTTATGTGCCGAGTTAATTTTTAAAGCCAGCTGATTAATATTATTGCTAGACTTGTTAAAGAGGTATAATAATTTACTGGTGTCTTTAACCTCAATATTAATCGAATCACCTTTACTCAACGCCAGCTTTCTAAAAAAAGCTGAACGGCTGAGTTGTGATTCTTTTATCTGTTGTTCAAACGGAGAGAACTCATCGCGCATCAAGCGAAATGACACGACAATATCTTTATTCTGCTTAGCAGCCATGACACACCTCAATAACTGGTGATGATGTTCCCGCAAGGCGGGGTTTCAAAGGGGCGTCCCCTTTGGCACGCGACTGTATTCAAAGGCCGACAGGCATTTGTATACAGTCGGTAACGTGCCTCTGTTTTGATTCGGAAGTTGCATTGGATTGCATTGGATTGCACTAAATTGCATAAAATCATTTGACAGTTGCACTAGATTGCATTAGATTGCATTACAAGATGTAACGGTTGCACTAGATTGCACTACGTTGCATTAAGTGCCCATAACCATCTAAAATGGAGCCATTCTCAACACATGGGGTAGATCATGTCAGACTGGCGTAAACAACCTAGACAGGGGAGAAGCCAATTCCTTCCATTACTTGACGAGATAAAGAGTCGTCTTGTGCTTGGTGAAACTCAGAAGATGATTTTTGAGTCATACCCTGATTTAGAAATGAGTTACCCGCAGTTCACTCGGTACGTAAAAAAATACTGCCTCAGTGAAATCACCCAGGTAACAAAAGTACCAGAACATAAAGTAGCACCTGAGAAAACAAATACTGACGATGGGCAGATGGATAATAAATCCAGAATGGTTGTTAGAAACCCCAGCGACCTGAAAAAACTTAGATCGCAGCCAATCGACTTAGAAGAACTTCAAAATTCAGCAGGAGAAAAAGATGAAAGTAGCAATTCTTAACTATACCGGTACTGTTGGCAAAACAACCGTTGCAGCACATTTATTAGCACCACGCATGAATGGCGCAACAATATTCGCTATTGAATCCATTAATGAAACAGCTCAAGGCTTAGGAATTGATGTAGAAAAAATGAATGGCGATAAATTCCGTGAGCTGTTTAAAAAGATAATGCTAGAAGACGATGCAATTATTGACATTGGAGCCTCTAACATTGAAGACTTCATGACTAATATGATCAAGTTTGATGATTCTCATGAAGAATTCGATTACTTTGTTGTACCTGTCACTTCTGGTACAAAAGAGCAGAAAGAAACAATTCAAATGCTAGACACTCTCGCAAGTATCGGCATACCGGCGGATAAAGTGAAGGTTGTTTTCAATCGTGTAGATGTTGATGTTGATGATGAATTTCCATTCATCATTGCACGCCATAAAAAAGAAAAATCATTCTCCTTAAACAAAGAATGTGCAATCTATGAAAACGAATTGTTTGATGCGTTATCAATCAAGGGGCTAACTGTTGATGCTTTGCTTGCAGATGATACTGATTACAAAGCCCTCCTTAAAAACAAAGAAGCAAGTGCAAAAGATAGAAATACATGGGCAGATATGTTTGGCCTTAAGTCACTCGCCAAAAGCGTCAAACGCAATCTTGATGATGTATATGCCAACCTTTTTTAATCTTAAGGAGCAGTCATGCAAGAAGAAACTAGAGCACCTAAGACGGCGCGTGATGCTCTTCTGATTGAATTAATCGGTGATCTAGGGGTTCTTCACGACCAAATAAAATCACTTCCTGAAGAGATCAATCAGGCAACAGCAGGTTCAATCGAAATTATTGCAAATGCAGTTGAAGAGGCGGAGAAGACCGCCTCAAAACTGAGCGAAAATATTGACCAAAAAAAGGAGGCCGTTTTAGCTGACCTGAAAGCATCAGTAAAACAAACTCTGGATGAACACGCTGTTAGCGTGTTTGCCGAACTTGAAGGTAAAGTTAACACCTTACAAACGAGAATTTCATCTTTCGAGCTTTCTGATCCTAAAAGCCGAAGACTGAATATCGTTCTCGCATGTACGCTTGCATTTTCTTTGGTATTGTCAGCTTCTGCTATTTTCGCTGTCTATAGCGCGGCAAAATCTACAATATCCGATCTCAATATGATCATTAGTTCGCAAGAAAAACCGTCCTCAAAATGACCACCATAGCGGGCATTTGCCCGCTAAATTCATCGCTTCTATTCCGAAGAATTAAGCCTCTAAACGGCTGTTCCCGCTGGTCACACCCGTTAAGA
>NZ_JTLF01000328.1:0-1141 GCF_000798855.1 Enterobacter sp. ZOR0014
ATGTGCGAACTCGATATTTTACACGACTCTCTTTACCAATTCTGCCCCGAATTACACTTAAAACGACTCAACAGCTTAACGTTGGCTTGCCACGCCTTACTTGACTGTAAAACTCTCACTCTTACCGAACTTGGCCGTAACCTGCCAACCAAAGCGAGAACAAAACATAACATCAAACGAATCGACCGATTGTTAGGTAATCGTCACCTCCACAAAGAGCGACTCGCTGTATACCGTTGGCATGCTAGCTTTATCTGTTCGGGCAATACGATGCCCATTGTACTTGTTGACTGGTCTGATATTCGTGAGCAAAAACGACTTATGGTATTGCGAGCTTCAGTCGCACTACACGGTCGTTCTGTTACTCTTTATGAGAAAGCGTTCCCGCTTTCAGAGCAATGTTCAAAGAAAGCTCATGACCAATTTCTAGCCGACCTTGCGAGCATTCTACCGAGTAACACCACACCGCTCATTGTCAGTGATGCTGGCTTTAAAGTGCCATGGTATAAATCCGTTGAGAAGCTGGGTTGGTACTGGTTAAGTCGAGTAAGAGGAAAAGTACAATATGCAGACCTAGGAGCGGAAAACTGGAAACCTATCAGCAACTTACATGATATGTCATCTAGTCACTCAAAGACTTTAGGCTATAAGAGGCTGACTAAAAGCAATCCAATCTCATGCCAAATTCTATTGTATAAATCTCGCTCTAAAGGCCGAAAAAATCAGCGCTCGACACGGACTCATTGTCACCACCCGTCACCTAAAATCTACTCAGCGTCGGCAAAGGAGCCATGGATTCTAGCAACTAACTTACCTGTTGAAATTCGAACACCCAAACAACTTGTTAATATCTATTCGAAGCGAATGCAGATTGAAGAAACCTTCCGAGACTTGAAAAGTCCTGCCTACGGACTAGGCCTACGCCATAGCCGAACGAGCAGCTCAGAGCGTTTTGATATCATGCTGCTAATCGCCCTGATGCTTCAACTAACATGTTGGCTTGCGGGCGTTCATGCTCAGAAACAAGGTTGGGACAAGCACTTCCAGGCTAACACAGTCAGAAATCGAAACGTACTCTCAACAGTTCGCTTAGGCATGGAAGTTTTGCGGCATTCTGGCTACACAATAACAAGGGAAGACT
>NZ_JTLF01000084.1:0-345 GCF_000798855.1 Enterobacter sp. ZOR0014
TGAACATCCCCACAAACGGCGACCATGAAAGCCACCATCCCCAGTACAATAATGTCCAGCCCCCCAGCCAGTTGCTCGACTTAGGTTCATATGCGTAAAGGTTGAAGGTTTTACTCACCAGCTCCGAAAGATAACCGCCCGTATTTTCCACAAATGACTTCAGCAGAAGCACGGTTGGTCCCAGACACAGGACCAGCGCCAGCAGCAACACCGCCAGGCCCAGGTTAAGCTCAGAAAGAATGCGTATTCCCTTGTCCAGGCCGGACACAACCGAAATTGTCGCTAACCCCGTAATGACAACGATCAGAATGACCTGCACCGTTTCATTGATGGGCACCCCGAAAA
>NZ_JTLF01000161.1:0-218 GCF_000798855.1 Enterobacter sp. ZOR0014
CGTCACGGTCTGCCTTTAACGCTGCGTTCCGCACTCTATCCCATTATTGGCGATCGCATATACGGGCCTATAGGCCATGCGGTAGATATTTTCGCCGTTATCGGCACGGTCTTTGGCGTTGCGACATCGCTGGGGTACGGTGTTTTGCAGGTGAATGCTGGTTTGAATCATCTTTTCGGGGTGCCCATCAATGAAACGGTGCAGGTCATTCTGATCGT
>NZ_JTLF01000165.1:0-342 GCF_000798855.1 Enterobacter sp. ZOR0014
CAGTATCGTTTTTAATGCATCAAGACTGGTTTTTGTGGCGAACTCAAGCTCCCGCTCCTGCAGAAACTGCGCCTGACGACCCAGCACGTCCTGGCTCCAGCCATTGAGCTCATGAACAATCCCTACCGGATCCCAGAGTGGAAGCAGCAGCGGCGTCATCCCCTCACTCCGGTTCTGCATGGCCGTAACCGTCGCGGCAGCCCTGCCGCTGCGTTTTTTTGCCCACGGGTACAGGCTGGACTGCATTTTCACCACATCATCACTGACCCGCCAGGGGTCATCCACCGTCGGATCCCAGAGCGACGATACCCGGCTGACATTTACCACTTTTGCATCATCCGG